>NZ_JACJEY010000019.1:0-82099 GCF_014164295.1 Pseudoalteromonas sp. SG43-7 | reverse complement strand
ATGAAGAAATAGTCGAACAGGTTTCGCAAGCGTGGAATAAATTCATTTCTGTTCCTGATACGGTTAAAAGCATATGCTCTAGAGACTGGATAAAATTGACTTAATCTTTATGCCGATTGGTATAATTCCTGCCAACCAAACGTCGATTTAAGTTACGATATTAATAAGGCTGACTTCAAAGCGCGTAACAAAAGATTATAAATTACTTTTCAACAGCTTCATTAAACACATCTGATAGGCCACCACGCACGTTCAACGAAACGCTGTAGCACTGCTAGCAAAATGCCCCAGCCATTACTAGTGACCTTAGCTTAGCGCAGAAGAGTTAGTTTTTTAACAAATACGGCTCTAGCGTAAACAATTTATTACACCACGTATATTTAATAAGGGGTGAATAGTTCCTTTATTTGATTATTTACCCCCTTAAATAAGAATAAATTAATTCTATTTATCAATAAGTTAACGGAAGTTTAAGTTACTTAATACAAGACCTTTCAATACAAATCTCAAAACCAAGCATTAATGCTTATGCATTTTAAAATGATCGTCCCATTTAATTTACAAAGAGCCGTTTGCCTAAATAGCTATCGGCTCTTCCCCTGCTGCCAATTATGGTTAATTATCTGCGCATCAGACACAACAAGACGCAGTGTTTATTGCGGGAGAATTATAATGAGTGAAGTAACTAACCCTTTAGGTTTGGTAGGTATCGAGTTTACTGAATACGCTACACCTGATGCAGATTATATGGATAAAGTATTTACCGATTTTGGTTTTTCAAAGCTCAAAACATTTAAAGGTAAAGACATTGTTTATTACAACCAAAACGATATTCACTTTTTACTAAATAATGAACGTGATGGTTTCTCTGCAGAATTTGCAAAAAGTCATGGTCCTGCAATTTGTTCTATGGGTTGGCGTGTAGAGAATGCTCAACAGGCATTTGACACCGCAGTAGCACGTGGTGCAAAACCAGCGACTGATTCAACTCATAAAGACCTACCATACCCGGCAATTTACGGTATTGGTGACAGCTTAATTTATTTTATTGAGCAATTTGGTGATAAAGGTTCAATCTATGAGCAAGACTTTGAAGACTTAAGCGAACAAAACATTGTTGATGATAAAGGCTTTATCCGCATCGACCATTTAACTAATAACGTTTATAAAGGCACTATGGAAACATGGGCTAACTTTTATAAAAACGTATTTGGTTTTACTGAAGTTCGTTACTTTGATATCAAAGGCCAAAAAACAGCCTTGATCTCTTATGCACTTAAATCACCGTGCGGCACCTTCTCGATTCCAATCAATGAAGGTAAAGGCAACGATAACAACCAAATCGATGAATACCTTGGTGAATACAATGGCCCAGGCGTGCAGCATTTAGCATTCTTAACAGATGACCTAGTAAGCTCACTAGATAAGCTTGATAAATCAACCATTGCCACGCTTGATATTATTCCTGAGTACTACGATACAATTTTCGATCGTGTACCTTGGGTTGCAGAAGATAAAGAAAAGATCCGTGAACATCAGATCTTAGTCGATAGCCAAAGTGAAAATTGCTACTTGTTGCAAATTTTCTCGAAAAACTTATTTGGCCCAATCTTTATCGAGATGATCCAACGTGTTGATGACGGCGGTTTTGGTGAAGGTAACTTCCAAGCACTGTTTGAATCAATCGAGCGCGACCAAGAGCGCCGCGGCGTTTTATAAGCACCGTATTGTAAATTTAAAAAGCAGCGTACTTCGCTGCTTTTTGTCGTTTCATCAATATTATAAATGACAATCTGAATTTCACTGTTTAAATCGCGCTATTCATCACCATATCCACTGTAAAGCGCGACTGACTAAACCAAAGGAAATGTAATGAGTTTAATTAACGAAACCCATGATATAAATTTAACTAGCTGGGTTGCCTCAGCGAACGTTGCAAATTGTGACTTCCCAATTCAAAACCTACCATTTGCAGAAGTACGTCGTAAGAACTCTGACGAAGCTTTTCGTGGTGCCGTTGCCATTGGCGACCAAGTTATCGACCTTGCCAAAGTAAACGAGTTAGCTATTTTCTCAGGCGATGCACAAACAGCCATAGCAGCAGCAAGCCAAGCTACATTAAATGAATTTATGGGTCTTGGTCAGCAATATTGGTCAGCGCTACGTTTAGCATTATCTAAAGCATTACGCGAAGGCGCCGCTGAACAAGCTAAGTTAAGCGACGCATTAATTGCCCAGGCGGACATTGAGTTTGCATTGCCCTGTCGTATTGGCGATTACACTGACTTTTACACATCTATCTATCATGCAACAGCTGTCGGTAGCTTATTCCGTCCTGACAACCCGTTACTGCCTAACTATAAATGGGTACCCATTGGTTACCATGGCCGTTCTTCATCAATTGATGTGTCAGGTCAAACCTTTCATCGCCCAAATGGTCAAACTAAGGCGCCAGACGCTGAAGTACCATCGCTTGGTCCGTGTAAACGTTTAGATTATGAGTTAGAGCTAGGCATTTATTTAGGTAAAGGTAATGAATTAGGTGATGCCATTGCTATCGAAAACGCTGAAAACCATGTATTTGGTTTTTGTGTATTCAATGACTGGTCAGCACGTGATTTACAGGCATGGGAATACCAACCATTAGGTCCATTCCTTGCGAAAAACTTTGCTTCAACTGTATCACCATGGATTGTAACCACCGAAGCATTAGCACCTTACAAAACATCGTGGACTCGTGATGAAAATGACCCTCAGCCACTAGATTATTTAGAATCAAGCCAAAACCGTGAGCTTGGCGCCTTTGATATAAAAATGGACGTGCAAATTGAGACCGCTAAAATGCGTGAACAAGGTGCTGCACCTTCATTAGTATCTAAATCAAGTTTCAAACATTCATACTGGACAGTGGCACAAATGGTGACTCATCACACAGTAAATGGTTGTAACTTTATGCCAGGTGATATGCTGGGTTCAGGTACGCAATCAGGTCCAACTCATGAAGAAGCCGGTTCATTACTTGAACTGTCTCGTGGTGGTAAAGAAAAAATCACCCTTAATAATGGTGAGCAGCGCAGCTTTTTAGAAGATGGCGACAACGTTATTATGCGTGGTTGGTGTGAAAAAGCCGGTTTTGCTCGTATCGGTTTTGGCTGCGTAGAAGGAACGGTTCTTCCTGCTAAGTAACTAAGTTGTAAACATTTATTAAATGTATTTATTATAAGGAGGCGACCAACGCCTCCTTTTTTAAGATTAATTACAATTTTTTACTGGCTTTTTCAGCTCAGATTGCTATCTTAATCCGGTTAATAGCCAGTGTTTATAAGCCATGTCAGCATTTATTAAGTCTTTTTATCACAAATTATTCCCAGCTAGACAGCTGTTGATCCGCCAAAATGGTGAGGTTAAACATGTGATATTAGCACCTTGGTTACAAATATCAGCTGTAGCGATTATTTTAATTGCTTTAGTATGGTTGGCTGTTTCGACCCTGCGAATATACTCTCAAACCAACAAGATTTCCGACATCGAACAAAGCCAATTATCAAAACAACAACAGTGGCAGCAACAAAGTAAAGAACAACAAGCACAATACGATAAACAGTTAGCCCAGCTTGCGGTGCTTGAGCAAAAGCATGCTTTACTGCAGAGTATGATCGATTCTTTACCTGAGTCGATGAGCAATCCCACACTGCCAGCAGCGCCGCCAGAAGGTGAACTCGGTGAGCAACAAGAAGAGTTCCACGAACCATTAGTTGATGAAAACCCTAACAACGCACACACTCTTTCACTCTCTGACTCTGTTAATATCGAGCAACGTTTTGCACTACTCGATAGCCAATATCAACACAGCTTTTTACAAATAGAGCAACAAATAGAACGCCGCCAGCACGATATTTTAGCGATGCTCAAAGGTGCAGGACTTGATACCGCCTTGGCGCGTCGTCTAGATGGTGATATGACAGAAACCGCGCAAGGTGGTCCGCTGGATTTATTTGATGAATCAAAGATCCCAGCTGAATTTTTAGTCATCGCAGATAAACTATTGGCGTTGAATAAGCTTGAAAATTTACTCAGTGAGTTACCGCAAACTCTGCCTGCAGCAAATTACTATATTTCGAGTAGTTTTGGCCTGCGTAAAGATCCAGTGAATAACCGTCATGCTTATCATAAAGGTGTTGATTTAGCAGGTTGGCATAAAACCGAAATATTCGCCCCCGCTGATGGCACTGTATTACGCGCAGGACGCAACGGTGGTTATGGTAATTTTATCGAACTGCAACATAAAAACGGCTTTGTAACTCGGTTTGGTCACTTAAATAAAATCAACGTTAAAAAAGGCCAAACGGTAACCAAAAATGATGTTATCGGATTAATGGGCAGCACTGGCAGAAGTACTGGCACTCACCTACACTATGAAGTATTACTTAACGACAAACATGTCAATCCAGTCAAAATAACAAAGGCGCTTTCTCGTGTTCGGTAAAAAAAAATCAACAGTAAGTAGTTCTGCAAATTCTCAACTAAAAAGAACTAGCCACACTCCTTCTATCATTTCTGAAGATGTTCGCTTAACGGGCAGCTTAGTGAGTCAAGGTGAAGTACAGCTTGATGGTCGCATAGATGGTGATGTTCGTGTTAACCATTTAGTTATTGGTAATACCGGTTGTGTTGAAGGCTCAGTGGTTGCTGAAAGCGTGATTGTAAAAGGTAAAGTAATCGGCTCGCTCAACGCCAGCAAAGTAGTTATTGAACGTTCAGCGCAAGTGCACGGGGATGTTTATCAAGATACTTTAAGTATTGATGCTGGTGCAATTATTGAAGGTAACTTAAAACAACGCCATGAAGCTGAAACGGTTGAATTAATTACCAATAACGCAGAATCAAAGCCGGAGCTTACATCTGCGCTCAGTGAAGGTGATAATGACTTGTCGTTTTTCAACAAACAAGCCGCAGAGAAAAAATAATCGCTTTATTTTTCTTTTACTTTTTCTTAGTAACGTACATCGTAATATCAGCAGTGAAGACCAATTCACTGCGAGTATTGTAAAGCTTCACTGGCACCACTAAATCCTCTTTATCTAGCCATTGTCTTGGCATTGCAATTTCTGCCACAGCTGTGACATCAGTATCAACCTTCGCTAAGTACTGCACCGTCATTCCTTTAGGGATCCAGCGATGAGTTTTATACGGCACGGTAGCATCAACCATCACACCGGCACATAACTCAGCTAAATTACATTGCGCAATAGCATGGATAGTCCCAATATGATTGTGCACACTCCGTCGGTTTTTAACCATTGCGCTGCAATGTCCGTCACGTAAATCTAAAACAGTGGGTTTCATGGAGCCAAAATAAGGGGCTTTAAAACACACGACTTTAGTAAATAACCAATTGCCAAATGGTAGACGCTTAAAACTATGCCATGCTGTTAAAACTGCAGATTTATTACTCATTATTATTTTCCATTGAATGTCGCTATTTCAAAATTAGCACATCAGACCAGTTAGCAAAAGTGCATTTATACTTATAATCTTACTAGCTATATTCATATAGATGGGTCATATGCCCTTTCTTTTTTATCTTTGCAGACCTAAAATACGCGGCAAAAGGAGCACTCATGCCAACAACCGATCGCCGCAATCATCTTAGTGTTATTTTAATTCTCGCTCTTCTGGTTATATTCTGCCCATTAGCGATTGATATTTACTTACCCGCATTTCCTGATATAGCGCAAGCATTGGCTATTGATGAGCAGCAAGTGCAACTTACCGTCGCTATTTTTATGCTGACGGTTGGCTTAGGTCAGCTTATAGCAGGTCCTTTAGCCGACAAGTTTGGCCGCCGTCCAGTCGCACTATTTGGCATCACACTGTATGGATTTGCTGGGATGTTGGCTTTTTTAGCGCCTAATTTTAGCATTCTGATGCTTGCGCGTGCACTACAAGGTTTTGGGGCTTGTGCCACTTTTGTGGTTGCATTTGCGATTGTTCGTGATACCTACGGCAGTGCTAAAAGCGGCCAAATGATCACTTACCTAAATGGTATTGTGTGTTTTATTCCCGCGTTAGCGCCTATTTTAGGCGCTTGGCTGACTGTGCAATTTGGCTGGCGGATAAACTTTTTATTTTTGGCGGGGTTTGCTTGTGTTGGACTAATGATCACTGCCATATATTTTAAAGAAACACGCCCTGCGGATAGCCACTATGAGGGCCACATACTCGATTTACGTCGTTTTATACCAATCATTAGCACGCCTATTTTTCTTTTTAATAGCCTAATTTGTATGGTGGCAATGTCGGCTATTTTAGCTTTTGTAACATTAGCACCTGGATGGATCATGACCGAGTTAGGTGGATCGGTCAGCGATTTTACTTTTTGGTTTACTCTCAATGCCATTGTTAGCATTGTAGCTAGCTTTATTGCACCATTGTATATCAAACGCCATAGTCAAAAAGCGTTACGCATAGGTATGAGTTTATTAATTTTCTCTGGTGTACTGATTTTAATTCTCGGCCAGTTTAAAAGTGCCTTTGCTTTTATGCTACCAGTGTTGATTGCTGCGCTAGGCTTTGCACTTAGCTTAGGCTCAGCGGCTGGAATGGCATTGTCACATTTTGCTAAACAAGCAGGTACTGCATCTGCGTTAATCGGTTTAATGCAAATGAGCGGCGCTGGAGCATTGGTTATGCTCACCCAAGTGCTCCCTTTCAATGCGCCCGAGTTTATTGCTTTTCACTTATTATTATTGCTGCCACTGTGGGTTATACTGCTCAGTAATAAAGCACATGCTTATCACCCTAAAAACACATAAAAACAATGATCAATTTTGAATTTTTACTGTCATTTTTAGCCGCCAGTTTTTTAATCGCTGTTGCACCAGGTCCTTCCAATGCTTTTTTAATGGCGCAAACTTTTGCCAATGGCCGCGTAGCAGGCTTACAAAGCGCATTTGGTTTTGCTTTAGGCGGAGTGGCGCATACTTTATTTGCCGTTGTCGGTCTTACGGCTATCCTTAAAGCCTCAGAAGTGGCTTATACCAGCGTACAATACGCTGGTGCTGCCTACTTATGTTATTTAGGTGTAATGATGTTTAAAAGCACATTTATCCAGTCAGAGTGCAGTAGCGAAGATAAACCCCATGTAAGCACCAAGAAAAAAACTAATGTTATGTTTCAGGCTATGATGACTGAAGTGCTCAACCCTAAAGTAGCGTTATTTTTTATTGCGTTTATTCCGCAGTTTGTTGATCCAACCCTGTCATCATCAACTACATTTCAATTAGCTTTCTTTGGCTTACTGTATCCACTTTTTGCGTTTCCGATTGACTGCACGTATATTTACTTTGGCGATAAAATTGCAGGCTACTTTCGAGAGCACCCGCAAAGCCAAATTTGGATTGATCGTATAACAGGTGTAGTATTTGTAGTTCTTGCGGTTAATCTACTCATCTAAAAAAAAAAGAGTCAACATGGAACAAAAACAGCAAACCCTTCCAGCGCAAAAAAATATTGCTTTAGTTGCACACGATGGTAAAAAAGCAGCCTTGCTAGCCTGGTGTAATAAACATCGCGATAACCTCAGTAAGCACACATTGTATGGCACAGGCACCACAGGTCATTTAATTGAGCGAAATACTGGACTTGAAGTTATCAAACTACTTAGTGGCCCTATGGGGGGCGATCAGCAGTTAGGCGCTAAAATTGCGGAGCATGAAATTCATGTGTTGATTTTCTTTTGGGACCCCCTTGCATCTCAACCTCATGATCCGGATGTTAAAGCATTATTACGCTTAGCTGCGGTATGGAATATTCCAGTGGCGTGTAATGAAGTCAGCGCAGATATGATTTTAAGCTCGCCTTTGATGCATAACGAGCTTGAACGGTCATTGCCAGATTACGAGAAATACCTCGCAACCCGACAAGTCATTCTATAAGCACCCTTTAACGATAAAGCATACTTGCCCATTTAGTGAGTCCGGCGGTTACACTACCAAAGTGATCGCCGTTTACCATTTTAATATCACCTAAGTGCTCAACTAATGCAGCTTTTATTAGTGGCGATTGCGCGCTGCCACCGGTAAGGTAAATCACATCAGGAACGGTCCCTGCATCTTTAATCGCTTGTTTTGCTAAACTTACTATTTGCATAATCGAATCATCAACCGCCACAGCTAAATCAGCTCGTGATAGCACTTTATGTAATTGCGGTGCTAAAAACCCTAATTCACAGTCATACTCAGTCACTGACGAAAGCGCAATTTTTGCCGCCTCCCCTTGCTGTACCAGCTGATGACCTTGCTTATTTTGCTGCAAATCGATCAGTCGTTGAAATAACTCAGGTGCTTGTACTTCACGTAACTGCGTAAGTAATTCTCGATGATGGCTTTGACTATAAAACTGGCTTTGTAAGTTCACATCGTTAATTTTACATGCTTGCCAAAATGCTTGATTAGGCAGTGGTAAACCTGATTTAAACTGACTGCCTAAACCAAGCAATGGCATTAATGCGTGATAGCTTAAAGCAATGTCTAAATCATTACCGCCAACACGTTTACCTGTATGCGCTAAAAAGTCATGATCACGGTCACTACTATCACGAAAGCTAGGTCCCATTTGCACAAATGAGCAGTCACTGGTACCACCACCAATATCAATAACCAATACTTTTTGATCGTGATTTAAGTCACTTTCATAATCAATTCCCGCTGCGAGTGGTTCATATAAAAAAGCCACATCTTTAAAGCCAGCTCGTTTTGCTGCACGCTCTAAAATACCAATTGCTTGTTGGTTTGATTGCTCTCCACCCACGGCTTGGAAATTTACCGGGCGGCCAATAACCGTTTGTGTTAACTCTTTTTGTAGTGATGTTTCAGCACGCTGTTTGATTTTTAAAATCATTGCGGTGGCAATATCTTCAAAGAAGTTGATTTGCCCTTGCTTTAAGCCTATTGCGCCAAAAAACGATTTAGGGGATTTAACAAAATAGCCTTCTTCAGGAAATTGCACATATTCGTTAATTGCTTCACGGCCAATAAAAAGACTTTCATCACCGGGGGCTAGATCTAAGTCAGACTTGATCCGCACCATACTATTGAGCAGGGCTTGGCGCTGGGTTTTAAAATCAGTTTCATAATTTGTACCTGTTAGATGCTGAGCAACAAAATCGACAACTAAAGCACTATGATGTGTGTATAAGGTTGAAGGGAGGTAAAACTTACCTTGCTCTAGGGGCACCAGCTCAACAGTATTTTGAGCATTCATTACACCCATTGCGCAATTAGAACTACCATAATCAAAACCAACTACCATTACTTCACCACAACTAACATCAAAAGGCCGCGCAATTTAGCATACTTACGGCTTTTTTTAAATGTTAATCAGGATCGCGTTGACGTAAAAAACTGGCAAACCGTGGTAAACCGTTTTTAGTAAAACCATGGTATCGGTATGTCACCGTCGCTCCTATTGCGGGTGGATTTTGGCGCTGTGCGTTACTAAAGCCAGTACCAATTGAAAACTCTTTTCCTTGTGGTGTAACTACTTTTAACGCCCCTAGCATGCCAGTAAATTTGCCTTTTCCTGGAAGATGAGCAATGACGACCGCTTCACTATCAAAATAAGGTTTTAACTTTAACAGCGCATCAGAACGGCCACTTTTATGCATTGCCGAGGCTAAATGCAGCATTACACCTTCACCACCTTGCTGAGTTACTTTATCAAAGTACGCAGATAATGCCTGCTCTGTAGTAAATTGATACTGCTGTACTGCTTGGATGTGAGGCTTATTTAATGTTTTTACTAAACGTAGATAATTTTCATAGCGTACTGCAAAGGGATTATGTTGATCTGGCATGTCAAATATCTGATAGGTGACTTTTTGCCAGTCACTATCCAACGGCTGTAAAGTGCGCACAATACCACTGAGGTCTGCAAAATCACCGCGCTTGGTCCACAACTCACCGTCTAACCTCAAATTAGGTAAATCAGCAATAAACCAGCCTGGCGCATGAATGGCATTGCCATTACGGGTTATCAACTGTGTTCCCGTCCAAATCGCACGGACCCCATCAAACTTCTCACTAACGAGATAGTTTTCAATGGCAAGCGCTTGGTCTTGTTGGTAAACCTTGGCAAGTTGGGCATCTGCGGTGATCTGTGTATCAGTTGCTAAGCAAGTAAAAGTACTGATCAGCAACCATAATACTGTTAGTCCTTTAAGCATATCGGTCTCCTTGTTTATCACCAAGCAGACTAAACTATAGCTTAGTTTGTACCCATTGCCATAGCTGCTGTAAATTATCCATGCGAGAAACAGCTAAACTTAAATCGTGGCCTAGGGTGTGTTTATTCGGTATTGCAACCACAGGTACGTTTGCATTAGTTGCTGCTGTAACGCCGGTGTGTGTATCTTCAACAGCAATTGCTTGCTCTGCAGAAATCCCTAATGTTGTCAGTGCAAGTAAATAAGGGTCTCCCGCAGGTTTTGGATTTTGCACGTCGTCTTTAGTCACTACGCAGTCAAACCATTCATAAAAGCCATAGCCTTTTAAGATAGGTAACGCCTCATGGCGTGAACTACCCGTCACTAATGCCATCTTAAGATCGCTTTGCTTCACTGCCTCTAATACCTCTTCGGCAAAAGGCATTAAAGGAGGTAAATTAGTAGTAACAAATTGCTCGAATGCATCATATTTAGCCTGCGCTAACCACTGCGGTGAAACCGATAAGTTATATTGCTCAACCACTTCAATTGCCGCATCTAAGGTCGGTCGACCTGAAAAACGTTGGCAAAAATCATCTTCTTCATAGCGCACGCCAAACGGTGCTAAAACATCATTCCAACAGTTAAAGTGGACACTTTCTGAATCAACTAAAGTGCCATCCATATCAAATAATACTGCTTTTAATGTCATCCTCATTCCTTTATTTTTCAGCAACAAAAAAGGCGCTCATAGCACCTTTTTGGTTTAATACTTATGCTGTTAAACCTGCTGGAGGCTCTGCAAATGCTTCTTCACCCGTTTCAACATCTACCAACTCGTAGCCACGTTCTTTTCTAACAACTTTTAGTACAGGTTTTTCAAATGCTGTTTTTAAACGCTCTGCGTCATCTCGTAACGCATCTAAAGTGTTGCCAAAAGGCGCTGCGCCCGTTTCTGACCAATTCGTTACTTTACCATTTAGGTTATATTCAACCTCATGTATTTGATATTGCGCCGCTTCATCTTTAGTTGCTTCACAAAAAATCACTCGGTAGTTCCAAAATCCAGCCATTGTTCTTCTCTTGTTAAATTTAATTGTCGCTACTTTAGCAGTTATAAATCAGGTTTTACAATACAAAAGCCCGCAACATGTGCGGGCTTTTAATATTAGCAATTATAAAGTCTACTTAGAAAAAGTTAACTTTAAATTCAGCGCCAATAAAGCGAGGCTCATTAACAATTGCAGAGTTATTGCTAAAATCTACACCACCGATGAATACTTGCTCATTGGTTATATTACGTGCAAATGCCGCAACTTCGTATTCGTAGTTATTATCAAACCACTTATAACCCGCGCGTAAGCCACCTTCTAATAATGCTTCACCAGTAAACTCCACTGATTCATATAAAAAGAAATCAATTTCACTACGGTATGACCAATCTGTAAACGCATAAAACTCACCATCGCCAAGCTCTTTAGTATAGCGTAGAGTAAAGTTAGCAATCCACTCCGGCGCATGTGGCAGGCTATTACCGTCTAAACTATAACCTTGGTTTGTTAGCGGATCAGTAATCGTACAAGCAAAACAGCCTTGCGAATATAAATCATCATCTTGCAGCTCAGTATTGTTATAACTGAAGTTAAAAGTTGCATCAAATTCATCAGTCAATACCCATTGAGTATCAACTTCAAAACCGTAGCCAACAGTTTTATCAGCATTCAACAAACGAGCTGAATTTCCCGAGTCACCACCAACAGCTGTTAACTGTTGGTCATCCATTTGATAATAGAAAACAGTAGCATTGACACGTCCACGACCGTCAAGCACGTCTGATTTAATACCCGTTTCAATTGAGTTAATTGTTTCAGAATCAGCAACCGTTACATCATCACTAAATAAGATACGACCTTGAACGCTCGGTGCACGAAAACCATTTGCAGCACGAACGAATAAGTTTATATCATCAGAATATTTATACGCAGCAGCTAAATCCCATGATACATGGCTATCTTCTGGTGCAACTGACTTAGTTAAATTAGCAACTGCCGACTCTGGAGATGCGTAACGTGACGCTGTAAAGTCACGTTTATCATCTGAGTAACGTAAACCAGCAGTGATTTCTAACTTCTCAGTTAATTGATATTCACTCGATGCAAATACAGCCCATGCTGTTGTGTCTTGATCTTGGCGAACATAGCCAGTTAAGAAGTTTGCACCTAACCCATCGTAACCGTAAGTCTCAATCACTTGCTCTTCATTATAATAAAAAGCACCAACTTGGTAATTAAAGTCACCAGCAAAATCACTTGCTAAACGTAGTTCTTGTGTATATTGATTGTGATCTGGAAGGGCATCAGCGGTTTCAGACGCTAAGAAAATAAAACCAGGTCCCATTTCTGGTGTTGGGCAACCAGGAACAAAAGTATTCCCACAACCAAAACCACCATCTACATCAGCACGAGAGAAAATTTCTGCACTTTCCCAGCCACTGATCGATGTCAACGTGTAATCAGCAAAACTGTACTCTAGCTTTAAGCTAGCACCTTGGCTATTTACATTCTGTGTAGCAAATTGCACAGTATCTTGATATATCACTTCAGGATCAAAGCCCGGGCGCGGGTTATTTGTGCCTGTTTCAATTGCATTTGCATGAAATACAATTGGCTTACCATTTAAGTCACGAGTGTGGTAATTCAATAATGCACTGAAATCATCTTTCTCATATAAGAATTGGATACGCGCGGCAGTTTCTTGATAACCTCCTGTTACGTCATCAATCTCATTGCCTGCTAAGCGATTATCAATATAATCATCGCGCTCTTGACGTAATAGAGAAACACGTGCTGATAAGTTATCAGTTAAGCCACCACTTACAGCCCCTTCGAAGTCAATTGAATTGAACGAACCATATGATAAGGCTGCATAACCTTCAAAATCTTGACTTGGGCGAGCTGAATCAATTTTAACTAAACCAGCTGGGGTATTACGACCGAATAAGGTGCCTTGTGGTCCACGGAGAACTTCTACGCGGCCCGTGTCAAATATAGGAAAACCTTTTAAAATAGGGCTTTCTTGAACAATTTCATCAACCACTAGGGATACTGGTTGTGATGAATTCAAATCGAAATCTGAATTACCAAGACCACGAACATAAAAACGTGGGAATGAGCGACCAAATGAAGATTCTACAGTTAAGCTTGGAATTTTTGCATTTAAAAAACGAATATCCATGCCGGCAGAACTGGCAGCATCAAGGCTATCACCTTGTAAAGCAGAAGCAGCGACAGGTACTTCCTGTGCGTTTTCTACACGTTTACGTGCAGTGATTTGAATAACTTCTAATTGTTTGCTTTTTGCAACTGGAGCTTGTTCATCAGCTGCAAGAGTAGAAAATGAAGTACCTGCTACGGCAGAGAACAACGTTGCATTGATTAGGGTTGCTAACGTAGATCTTTTCATTGCTTTCATGTCGGGGTTTAACCTTTTTAGTGCACTCTTATTCAACGGTTGATGTGTTGCGCCAAATTCACTCGGCGGGCTCGGCCAATTTTTCGCGCCTTAAGTTAAGCTGCGCGGACCTCTTTGTCGAGAGTGCAAAACGAAGTAAAGAGGCTGAACGAACGCTGAAGATTATAGCATTGTGTGACACTTTTGCTGCATTAATATGTACAATAATATAAACTTTTTACAACAAATAACGGCACGATAAGCGAACTTGAGAGATTTTATGCAATTATATTTGTTTTATGCGGACATTTGTCCTGTCAATAAGAGCGCTGTAAATGTATTGAGCATCACAAGTGGGAGCCGCTAAGTGACTATAATGATCATTGAGTAAACCTAGCATAGCCAAATTTAATTCTGCTATACAATGCTTCTGCAAAGTTAATCGATATATTTTATTGATAAATCATACCTTATGCTAATGTATATAAACACGACAGAGCTAATCATTAAGGATTAAGATGGATCTAACCACCACACTTTCAAAAAACTGGTCAGTACTGTTAGTACGCGGCCTCATTGCAATTATTTTTGGCGTTATTACTTGGTTTGCACCCAATGCATCTCTGAGTATTATGTTGTTATTTTTTGCGGGCTATTTTTTATTTGATGGCATGCTAAGAACATGGGTTGCTTGGAACTCTAAGCAACACAATCCCTATTGGCGCTGGTTATTGGCCGGTGGGGTGTTATCAATCATCGCAGGACTAGTTACCCTATTTGCACCAAACGTTACCGCGATACTATTACTTTATTATGTCGCTGCGTGGGCCATAGCGATTGGCGCTGTTGAAATTTTAATTGCGCTTAAATTAAGAGCGGAGATATCTAATGAGTGGATATTAATTATTACTGGGGCAATATCAGTATTATTTGGTTTATATTTAATCTTTAATCCTAGCGCAGGGATCCATACTTTACTTTGGTTAGTCGCCACTTACGCCGTACTATTTGGTGCTTTAATTGTATTATTTTCATTAAAGCTAAGAAAGATGGCACAACAGCAATAACTCATCAATAAAAACGAAGTAATTTGCTACTCGTTGCAGCAAATTACTTCTGCAAGACGATACCGGTGCCGCTGGATTTATTTCTTTGCTCGTCCCCGCCTTAATGCAATTTCACCATCAATATGTATATCGCGTTGTGGGAAAGAAATAACGACATTATGCTCAGCAAATATTTTATATACGCTAAAACGAATATCACTGCGAACTTGGCGCAACATGGTTTCTGATTCTGCACAAACCCAAAAAATAGCATTGAACACTAAAGAGCTTTCAGCAAAATCATCAAATAACACTGAAGATGCCGGCGTCGGGAGTATTGCAGGATGTTCGCTCAACACTTGTTTGATCAGTTTTTCAACTAACAATACATCTGATCCATATGCCACACCAACACTGACAGACGAACGAGCATTGCGGTCAATCAAGGTCCAATTCGTCACTGTGTTTTCGAGTAGTTGACTGTTTGGTATAAGCATGTGCACACCATCGTTGCGACGAATGCGCGTGGAGCGAGTATTAATCGTTTCAACCACCCCTTTGGCGTTGCCCACTTCTAAGAAATCTCCAATACGAATTGGCCGCTCCCACATTAAAATCCAGCCACTAATAAAGTTATTAATGATATTTTGTGCCCCGAATCCTACACCAATAGCTATAGCGCCAGAAACAAAGGCAAATGCTGTTAACGGAATATTTAACACTTCAAGGGAGGTAAATATTAAAATTGCGATACTTAACACTAAATAAATACGGGTAAATAAATGCACCGCATCAGGGTTCATTTTACGTGCGAGAAGAGTTTTTCGTATTAATCGACCAATCCATGTAACCACAAACCACATGGCAAAGAGTATCAAAGGCACTTGAATAACTTTAGCTACAGTAATTTCGATATTGTTATAACTAAAAATTACATACGATAAATAATGAGAGATTGACTCTAACGTCATACTTTTTCCAAAATTAATAAAACAAATAGCTATTCAGGGTTAAGTAAGTTTAGCACGCCATAATGGCATTTACGGAGAAGTTAAAGTTCAATATGTTTTTTATGAACAAATCATTAACATTTTCTTACAGGTAATGCTATATAAGTACTGTAAGCTTAAATAAAGCACGAGGAACGAATGATGTCACAACTGACCTTAAATCAAAAATTAGCCACGCTACAACCTTTAGTTGATTTGCAACTGTTTGAATCAAGTATTGAATACCGCAATAAAATTTTGTCTGTGCTTGCAGAGCAAGAACATACTCTTAATTGCATTAACAAAGAGTTTGGTCACCAGCAACCGGCAAGTTTTGGTAGCGAAAAAAAGTTTGTTTTAGGTTACAACTAATTTTGCTACTTCGCGCATGCAATATAAACCAAAATTCTCAATTAAGTACCAACCTGTAGTAGCTTTAATACGTCCTACTGTTTAAGGCTACTATTTCTCGATTTGCACTATTTTTACCTAAAAACACGCTTTTTGCGCTCAATCCCCACCTTAAACCGATAAACTTAGTTGTATATACATGAAAATTTGCTAAGTTATGGGTGTTTTATGTCTCGCCTGTTTTTCAAGGCTCACCTATTTTATGGAGTTCTCATGCGTAAGACCCTTATAGCAACTACAATTGCTAGTGCATTATTATTATCTGCTTGTAGTTCGCAAAACGATGCAGATACAAAAGAGCAAACGACTCAAGTACAAACAGCCAATGTAGACAACGTATTAATGAAACCAAGTCCATTACAATATATGGCACCAGAATTTGATAAATTTGGTACCAGTGATTATGAACCGGCATTTGATGCAGGTATTGCGCAGCAAAAAGCGCAAATCACGGCTATCGCTAACAACCCAGCTCCAGCTACATTTAAAAACACCTTAGTTGAATTAGAACTATCTGGCGAATTGCTTGATCGCGTTTCAACCGCTTTCTATAACTTATCTGGTTTGATCTCTAATGATGAGTATCAACGTATTGCAGCAAAAATGGCCCCAGTGTTATCTGCGCATTCTGATGACATTTATCTTAACAAAGCATTATTTTCACGTGTTGAAACCATTAATGGCAATAAAGCGAAGTTAAATGCCGAAGATCAGCGTTTAGTTGAGTTTTACTACACTAAGTTTGTTAACGCTGGTGCAAAATTAGATGAAGCACAAAAAGCCAAAATGCGTGAAATCAACGCAGAGCTTGCTAAGTTATCAACAGCCTTCTCGCAAAACGTATTAAAATCGTTTAAAGAGGACGTTGTATTAGTAACCGATAAAAGCGAACTTGCTGGCCTTTCTGACGCTGAAATAGCAAGCCTTGCCGCTGCCGCTAAAAAAGCAGGTAAAGAAGGCTACATGATCACGTTGGTGAACACCACGCAACAGCCGATTCTCAGCAGCCTAGAAAACCGTAAGTTACGTGAACGTATTTTTAAAGCATCAACGACTCGTGCGCAAAATACCAATGGCCCTATCATTATCAAAGAAACCAATTTGCGCGCTCAAAAAGCAGCACTACTTGGCTATAAAGATTGGGCTTCATATGTAATGACCACACGTATGGCTAAAACCACTGAAAACGTTTATGGCATATTAGATGACTTGGCACCAAAAGCCGTAAATAAAGCAAAAGCTGAAGCTGCTGAAATTCAAAAAGTAATTGATGCATCAGGCGAAACGTTTGCTGTACAACCATGGGACTGGGCATTCTATTCTGAAAAAGTGCGCCAAGCTAAGTACGACCTAGATCCTGCTTTAGTTAAGCCATACTTTGAAATGCAATCAGTGATCCATAACGGTTTATTCTTTGCGATGGAAAAACTGTACGGCATTACTTTCAAAGAGCGTAAAGATTTACCACTTTATCACGAAGATGTAATGGCGTTTGAAGTGTTCAACGCCGATGGTAGTTCTATTGGTTTATTCTACATGGACCCTTATGCTCGTGAGGGTAAACGTGGTGGTGCTTGGATGAGTGCATATGTTAGCCAAAGTGGCTTAAAAGGCACAAAACCTGTAATTTATAACGCGCAAAACATTCCTAAACCTGCAGATGGTCAGCCAACACTGATGACTTTTGACGAAGTTACGACTATGTTCCATGAATTTGGTCATGCGGCACACGGTTTGTTCTCAGACGTAAAATACCCAAGCCTTGCAGGCACTGCAACAGCTCGTGACTTTGTTGAATTCCCGTCACAAGCGAACGAAGATTGGAACATCGAACCAACTGTACTTGCTAACTACGCGAAGCATTACAAAACGGGTGAACCAATTCCTAAAGAATTACTCGACAAAGTACTTGAGTCACAAAACTTCAACCAAGGTTTTGGTACCACTGAGTATTTAGCTGCAGCATTACTTGATATGGAATGGCATTCATTTGGTGTTGATAAGAAAATAACTGATGTACAAAAATTTGAGCATGACGCGTTAGAGAAACACGGCATTGCTTACTACCCAGTACCACCGCGTTATAAGTCTTGCTACTTTAGCCACACCTTTGCTGGTGGCTATTCAGCAGGTTACTATGCGTACCTTTGGACTGAAGTATTTGCAGCTGATGCCTTTGCGCATATGACAAAGCAAGGCGGCTTAACTCGTGACAACGGTGATAGCTTCCGCAAAGAGATTTTATCAAAAGGTAACAGCCGCGACTTAATGCAAAGCTATATTGAGTTCCGTGGTCAAAAGCCAACTACCGACGCCCTACTTAAGCGCCGTGGTTTAGTTAAGTAAACCAAACTAATTATAATGGGAGTCCGTAATGGGCTCTCATTTTTTATCGCCATTATTCATCCTAACTTTGTTACCTTCTAACTCAAATCAACACCTTACAGAAGATATATATGCTAATCTAAATAAAAAATTTAGAGTTACACAATGCAAAATATACTTTTATTTTCAACTTGCTTACTACTGACTGCATGTGCCACAGAGCCAACTGAGCACGCCGATAAAGTGATCGCTAATGCGACGATCATCGACGTAACAACCGGACAACTCAGCGTTGAACAATCCCTTGCTATTCGCGATGGTGTGATCATAAAGCGCGCTAACAACTCACTAAAAAATAACTATATTACTGATAATTACATTGATGCTAATGAGCAATTTTTAATGCCAGGCCTTTGGGATATGCATGTCCATTTTGGCGGCGGTGAAGCGCTTATAGCCGAAAACAAAGCCCTGTTACCACTTTACCTCGCGTATGGCATTACTACAGTACGTGATGCTGCTGCTGATTTAAGTGAGTCAGTTTTAAGCTGGCGAGAGCAAATTAATAATAACCAATTAGTTGGCCCGACCATTTATACATCAGGGCCCAAACTCGAAGGTAAAGACTCTATTTGGCCTGGCGACTTAGAAGTTGAAACTGTCGAGGAAATGAATGCTGCTATTGATACGCTTGATGCTATGAATGTGGATTTTGTGAAAATCACCGATAGTGCATTAACACCTGAACTTTATTTAAAAGCAGTTAAAGAAGTGAAAAAACGTGGCTACCAAATATCTGGTCATATTCCGTTTTCGCTATCAGTTACAGATGTATCAAATGCAGGGTTAGATGCCATTGAGCATATGACCTATTTGTTAAAAGCCGCAGCAATTAATGAACCTGAAATATCAGCAAAAGTGGCTTCAGGTGAACTGAGTTACCGCAGTGCTTTGCCAATTATTACAGCAAATATTGATAACCAAACAGCTTTAAATAAATACGCCGTGTTAGCTCAAAATAACACGGCCGTAGTACCTACTTTAATTGGTGGTCAAATCACCGCTTATATTGATGAAGATAACCATCAAGATGATGAGTTTTTAAATTATTTAGGTAAAGGTCTTAAAGCCACTTACCAATGGCGTGTAGACAGAGCCAATAAAGATACCCAAGATCAAATCAAACAACGTAAAGAACGCTTTGTTAAAACAGCTCAATTACTACCTTTAGCACAACAGGCTGGCGTATCAATTATTGCTGGGACCGACGCTGGATTTTTAAATTCGTATATTTACCCAGGTTTATCTCTTCATCAAGAGCTGGCTATTTTTAGTGATTATGGCTTAACGCCATTACAAACATTGCAATCAGCAACACTTGCTGGACCACAGTTTTTAGGTAAAACGGCGCAGTTTGGAGAACTTACAGAAGGCAAAACCGCCGATATCATTTTCTTAACTGATAACCCATTAATTGATGTACGTAACACGCAAAAGCTCACTGGGGTTATTTCTCATAGTAGTTATTACAATCAAGCAGCACTTGAACAGCTAAAAGTAGATGCCAAGCAATTCGTTAGTTCACAACAGTAAATTAATCACCGGGCTCAGGTTACTTCACTGAGCCACTCCCTTTAATACTCTTTGTAGTATACACTCGCGCTTTTAGTTTGGAGTAAGCACTATGGGCTACTTATTTGCCGTCACTCTATTATGGGCGTTTTCATTTAGTTTAATTGGCGTATATTTAGCAGGTCATGTTGATGCTTGGTTTAGTGTATTAATTCGCGTAGCCCTAGCCACACTGCTATTTTTACCGTTTTTAAAACGAACACCTCCCCAACTTGCTTGCAAACTCATGCTGATAGGCGCAGTACAACTCGGTATTATGTATAGCTTTTATTACCACTCATTTTTGTTCTTAAGTGTGCCTGAAGTACTGCTATTTACCGTAATGACCCCGCTTTACATCACGTTATTAAACGATGCGTGCAACAAGTATTTTAACCCACAGTTTTTTATAGTCGCTTTTATTGCCGTGCTGGGTGCAATTACTATTCGCTATGAAAACTTAGACAGTAACTTCTTAGTCGGATTATTACTGGTACAAGGCGCTAATATTAGTTTCGCTTTAGGACAAGTAACCTACAAACGCTTAATGCTGGGTAAGCAGCTTGATGATAAAACTGTATTTGGCTGGTTTTTTATTGGCGCACTGATTGTTGCAAGTAGCTGTTATGTCTTATTTGGTAACTCAAACAAATTACCAAGCACCTCAACACAATGGGGCATATTGATTTATTTAGGAGTTGTGGCATCTGGTGTTGGCTATTTTATGTGGAATAAAGGCGCCACACTTGTCAATGTGGGCGCACTGGCGGTGATGAACAACTTGCTTATTCCTGCAGGCATTGTTGTTAATGTACTTATTTGGAATAGAGACGCGGACATACTCAGATTAAGTATTGGCGCGGGGGTTATGCTATTTGCCTTAGTGGTAAACCAAATAATGGCTAAAAGAGTAAATTAATTACTCTGTAGTTAAACTGTCACTAAGAATTAGTAAGGTAGCGTCCACTTTGATTTTTAAGGACAAATAATGAAGCTCACACCTTTACTGACTAGTTGTTTATTATTAATTACACTAGCTGGCTGCGATGACGATGTAGAAATAGTCGAAAAAGAAGTGGTTGTTACCAACACTGAGGTTGAAATTGTTAAAGTTCCTACCCCGGTTATTGTTGAAGTAGCGCAAGGTACGAATATTCAACTCGGTGCTCGCCCCGACTACTTAATTGACGATATGGCCACCAGCACACTAAAAACAAAATTAGAATCGTGCAAAGACGGCCCTTTTTATCGTACTGATTTTTCAATTGGTCACCGCGGTGCACCTATGCAATACCCTGAGCACACTAAAGAATCTTACATTGCAGCAGCTCGTATGGGCGCTGGCATTGTCGAGTGCGATGTGACGTTTACAAATGATAAAGAGCTGGTATGCCGCCATTCACAATGCGATTTACATACCACCACTAATATTTTAGCGATCCCAGAACTTGCCGCTAAATGCAGTGTGCCATTTACGCCAGCGGATCCTAACAGTGGCACACCCGCTGCGGCTAAATGTTGCACCAGCGATATTAGCCTGGCGGAATTTTTAACCCTTGAGGGTAAAATGGATGGCGCGAACACCAATGCCACCAATGTTAACGATTATATGAATGGAACACCGAGTTGGCGCACTGATTTATACGCCACCTCAGGTACACTCATGACCCATAAACAAAGTATTGCGCTATTTAAAGAGCTGGGTGTAAAAATGACCCCGGAGCTGAAATCGCCTCAAGTGAGCATGCCTTTTAATGGTATGACCCAAGCGCAATATGCACAAAAAATGCTGGATGAATACACGCAAATGGACGTACCCGCAAACCATGTTTATCCGCAATCATTTAACCTAGCCGACGTAGAATATTGGATTAACACTAATCCTGAATTTGCAGCGCAAAGTGTGTATTTGGATGGTCGCGACAGCAATGCAGGGTTTGATCCTAATAACGCAGCAACATGGCAGCCAAGCATGGCAGAGCTAGCTACTGATGGCGTTAAAATTATAGCGCCCCCTATTTGGATGCTGCTAACCATAGATAACGACAGTAATATTGTACCCTCACAGTACGCTATAGATGCTAAGGCCGCAGGGCTTAATATTATTGCATGGAGCCTTGAACGCTCTGGCCCTCTAAATGAAGGCGGCGGTTATTATTATCAATCTATTAGTGATGTTATAGATAACGATGGCGACATGTTAACTGTGGTTGATGTTTTAGCACAAGAAGTGGGGGTCATGGGGATATTTTCCGATTGGCCAGCAACCGTAAGTTACTATGCTAGCTGTAATAAAATGCCTGCAAGTATTTAAACTTTAAGGCGTGTTTATTTTATCGCGCTCAGTTACCATATATTTTATATTATTTAACTGAGTGCTTTTATGATCATCCAACACCACCATGCTGACTTGCCTACCCCAACAGGTTTAATGCGCACCACGGTTTACCGCCCCGAAATATCAGGGCAATTTCCCGCGATTATTTTTTATTCTGAAATATTTCAGCAAACCGCACCTATTGCTCGCAGCGCTGCACTTTTAGCAAGCCATGGTTTTGTAGTACTTGTGCCAGAAGTGTTTCATGAGCTAAACCCTATCGGGACAGTGCTTGCCTATGATGATGCGGGTAAAGATAAAGGCAATAACGATAAATGGGCAAAACCGCTTGAATCCCACGACAGCGATACCCAAGCGTTAATCGACTTTGTACAAACACAAGACTATTGCACCGGCTCTGTAGGTACTATGGGTGTCTGTATTGGCGGTCACTTAGCTTATAGAGCCGCATTAAACCCACACATAAAAGCCGCATTTTGCTTATATGCCACCGACATTCATAGCGATACACTCCCCGCACAAGCCGGTAATAACTCGTTTGAACGCATGGCTGATATACAAGGTGAGATTCACTTTATTTGGGGAAAGCAAGACCCCCATGTGCCACAACAAGGTCGCGACAAAATTTATCAACAAGCTGTTAGTACGGGTATTAATTACCAATGGCAAGAAGTTAACGCCCAACATGCCTTTATGCGTGATGAGGGTGAGCGATACGACGGCGCACTAGCAATCACCATGTACCAGCAAGCCGTTGCATTATTTAACCGTACTTTGTAAGCCATAAATTAGACATTTTTAAGCATACCCAATGCGGTATGCCTTTTTATAAAATAATCCTTTAAATAATCGATAAATAAGCGCAACTTCTTAGAATCGGCGCCGCCGGGTGGAAATACGCCGTAAAGTTCTATATCTTTACTTTTATAGTCATCGAGTATAATTTCCAATAGCCCAGCTTGAACTTTTGGCCATGCATCGTAAAGTGGAATACGCCCGATACCATGGCCTGCTTCAACAAAAGCAGTTCGCGCAGCAGCGTTATTAGTCCTTAAACCACCTTGCATAGTTAAGTTATGCTTTTTACCATCTTTTTGTAGCGTTAATGTTTTACTGCCGAGCTGATACACCACCCATTGATGTTCGCTTAATTGCGCTGGAGTTTTAGGTTTACCGTAATGGGCAAAATAATCTGGCGAGCCACAAATACAGGTACTCATCGTAGTGAGTTTAGTCGCTTGTAAATTGGAGTCACTAAGCGCCACACCGCGAATCGCAAAATCAAAGCCATTTTTAATAATATCAATCACTTCATCACTTAACTGTAAATCAATATCGATTTTGGGATACTGACGTTTAAAATCATTGATTGCAGGCACAACCAACTGCATACCGACATTCACCGGGCAGCTAATTTTAAGTAAGCCTTGTGGTTCGCTTTTTATATTTTCTATTTGCTGTTTAGCCGCATTAGCTTGCTCAGTAATAATTCTGCAGCGCTCATAATAAGCAATCCCCGCTTCGGTCAGTGCCATAGTTCGCGTTGAACGATTAAGCAGCGTCACTTCCAGTTGGGTTTCTAATTTTTTTAAGTGATAACTTGCCACTGCACGAGTAAACCCCAATTGTTTGGCGGCCGCCGTTAAACTGCCCTGCTCTACAATTTGTGCAAATACCACCATACTTTTGAGTTGCTCAAACGATACCTTCATAAGATCTCCTATACTGACTTACTTTATTGTATCAATTATTAAACCAATAAAGTTGAATTTATCATCGTTGTTTAAAGTAACCTTAATGCATATAGTAGTTAGTAAGATAAATTAAAAATTTAAATCATCAGAAGGAATATGGTTATGGCTAAAAAAATACTTATGGTTCTTACCTCTCATGCAGAGCTTGGCAATACCGGTCATAAAACGGGCTTTTGGGTCGAAGAATTTGCGGCTCCTTATTATGCATTTATTGATGCCGGTGCTGAGGTTACACTCGCATCAGTAAAAGGCGGGCAACCACCGATTGATCCAAATAGCGCCGCACCTGATGCCGCAACAGATGCTACAAAACGTTTTGATAACGACAGTGCAGCACAAACATTGATGGCCAATACAAAAGCGCTTGGTGATGTAAATGCCAGCGACTTTGACGCCGTATTTTACCCAGGCGGTCATGGCCCATTATGGGACTTAGTTGACAATACAGACTCAATTTCATTGATTGAAGACTTTATCAAAACAGAAAAACCGGTTGCAGCTGTTTGCCACGCAAGTGCCGTGTTTTTAAATGCTAAAAATTCAGATGGCAGTGCATTGGTTGCAGGTAAGAAAGTAACTGGCTTTAGCAACAGTGAAGAAGCCGCAGTGCAACTTACTGACATTGTTCCATTGTTGGTAGAAGATGAGCTGATCAAAAAAGGCGGTGATTACCAAAAAACGGATGATTGGGGTGTGCTCGCATTAGTCGATGGCTTATTGATCACCGGTCAAAATCCTGCCAGCTCTGAGCTTGCAGCGCAAAAACTGCTGACCCAATTAGGCTAATTCTTTAATATTGTAACTAAAGCCTTGCTTAACCCAGCAAGGCTTTTCAATTAAGCATCAGGATAGGTATACTCAGTCAAACATATTTAAAAATTAAGTGATGTATGGCAAACCCAAAAAGCTCTTTGAGCATTCCCCCTCTAGTCAGTAAACGCTTTACGCTTATTGGTATTATTTTATTGTGTGTTTTACTGCAAATTATTAATAGCTTACCAGGCGTTAACTTAAATGGATTAGGTATTTACCCTCGCAGTCTAAGTGGCTTAACGGGTATTTTTTTCGCGCCTTTTTTACATGGCGGCTGGGCACATTTACTTAGTAACTTAATCCCATTTGCAGTGCTTGGCTGGCTAGTCTGCCAATATAGCGTCAAACGGTTTTGGGCTGTATTTATCTTTACGGCTGTGGTTGGAGGATTACTGGTTTGGCTATTTGGTCGCGCTAATATTCACGTTGGCCTGAGCGGTGTACTTTATGGCTTGTGGGGCTTTTTAATTTGCTACGGCATTATGCATCGGTCATTTAAGGCCATTGCTATTAGTGTCGCGGTGGTATTTTTATATAGTGGTTTAATTTGGGGCGTTTTGCCACAGCGTCCCCATGTGTCATTTGAAAGCCACCTGTTTGGCGCACTCGCTGGTATTCTTATTGGCTATTATTTAGCAAAACAAGATAAGAAAAGCGCAAGTTACAAGCTTTAAAGTTAGCAAGGTTAAAGATAAAATATTAACCGTCATTATCTCGGATTAATTCAATTTGCGCTTTCTCAATTTCGGTTAGCGCTTTATATCCAAAAGGATAAGGCCAACCATAACCCCATCTAAATGTTGTTGGAGAATATGGACTACCGCCAACACGCACACCGCGAGCATGAGTTGTGCTATTTACGCCTCGCTTACTTCAGCTACACATTCACGAAGTCCATTATCAACAATATGCCTTTGCTCATACGTACCATCTTGGCAATAACTATAATCGTGGGCGGTACAGCAAAATAACCATAATTATTGCTGAGCAGGTAACAAACTTCGAGTAAATTAGGGGCGATCAATCGATATGGAACCAACTTTAGCTGCAGGTTTGTTTTATCCAGAGTCTGAAACCGCAATCTTGTATTAGTGATTTCAGCATTTTGCTAGCTATTAATCAGATATTGATACTGCTAAATTATTATACTTTGCCAATAATGTTGAGCCTTTTTAATGATTAAGCTACTTAAATTTACTTAATAACTAACTACACTCGGTTATAGAACCTATAATTAAAGCAATACCTTAACAAGAAACTATTTCTTCGTGTATAACTCTCAAAGTATGATTATGAATCGAAGCTGCTATTTTCCTAGCGTAAACGATGGCTCAACAGGTAAATAACTACAATCAAGAGTAGCTATTAGCTGATTATTACTCTTTTTAAGAATTATTTAGCCATAAAACATAGTAGATCGGAGTCCTATTTTTGACAAAGATAATTAAACACCTGAGCATAGTTTTGTTAGCACTCATATTTGCAATGTCATTTGCTTTTGCTAACGCGCCATCAGTTCATTTTGAACGTCTATCTATCAAAGATGGCTTACCTCAAAGCAGCGCGAAAGCGGTGTTACAAGATCGTAAAGGGTTTTTATGGGTTGGTACTGAAGAAGGTTTGGCCCGTTATGATGGTTATGAGTTTAAAGTTTTCAAAAATAGTTTAGATAATCTCCACTCACTCTCAAATAATTATGTAACTGTTCTTTTTGAAGATCAACAGAGCGATCTTTGGATCGGCACCAGAGGTGGTGGCCTAAATCGCTTTAGCTCTACAACTGAACAATTTACGCATTATCGCCATCAAGCAACAAATCTAAACAGTTTAAGTAATGATACCGTGCATGCTGTTACGCAAGATAAACAGGGAAATATTTGGGTGGGGACAGACGGTGGAGGCCTTAACCGTTTTAATCCTGTCACCGAACAATTTACTCATTATCGTCATCAGCAAGCAAACTCTGCAAGCTTAAGTGATGATGCTGTTAGTGTTATTACTGAAGATCAACAAGGAAACCTATGGGTAGGCACGTGGAGTGGCGGCTTAAATCGTTTTAATCCTATCACTGAACAATTTACTCATTACAAACACCAAGCAACAAACCCTAATAGTATAAGTAATAATGCTGTCAGTGCCATTCTTGAAGATAAACAAGGTAACCTATGGGTAGGAACAAAGGGTGGCGGCCTTAATTATTTTAATATCACTTACGATAAATTTACTCGCTATATCCATAATGCAACTGTGCCCAAGAGTCTGAGCCATAATGAAATAGCAGCCATTACCGCAGATCAAGAAGGTAACCTTTGGTTAGGAACTTTAGGTGGTGGACTCAATTATCTCAACTTAAAAACCCAAAAATTTACCCACTATCGCAATCAGACAACAAACCTAAATAGTTTAAGTAATGACAATATTCGAGCCATCACTTATGACCAACAGGGTAATCTTTGGATAGGAACCGATGGCGGCGGACTTAATCGCTTAAACTCACTTACTAAACAATTTGCTCACTACCATCATCAAGCTAATAAACCCAACAGTTTAAGTAATAATATAATACGCGCTATTACCGAAGACAGTCGAGGCATACTGTGGGTAGGAACTTGGGGAGGCGGTTTGAATCGCTTTGATTCCGTCACCGAGCAGTTCTCTCATTACCGTTATAATGAAGATGATCCCAACAGTTTGAGCGACGATAAAGTCTATGCCATCACTGAAGATCGCCAAAATAATCTTTGGATAGGCACTGATGGTAATGCCCTTAATCGTTTTAATCCAATGACAGGGGAATTTACTCACTATCGTCATGATCCTAGCAATGCTAACAGCCTAAGTGATAATGCGGTTAGTGCCATTACTGAAGACCAGCATGGCGATCTTTGGTTTGCCACGTGGAAAGGTCTTAATCGCTTTAATCCAATTACGGAGCAATTTACTCATTATCGCTATCAAGCAGATAACCCTAATAGTATAAGTAATGACAGTATTCGGGTGATCACTGAAGATCAACAAGGTGATCTTTTGCTAGGGACTTGGAAGGGCCTTAATGTTTTTAATCCAAACACCGAAAAATTTATTAATTACAAACATCAGCCAACAGATCCTAGCAGCTTAAGTAATGACACTGTCTACGCGATTACCGAAGATCGAAAGGGAAATATTTGGATAGGTACCGCCAGTGGCCTTAACTTATTCAACAAAACTACCGGTAAATTCACTCGTTTTCTGAAAAAAGATGGCCTACCTAATAACGTTATTTATAGGATTGAAGAAGACAATAAAGGCAGTCTTTGGCTGAGCACAAATCTTGGTTTATCTAACTTTGATTTTAATACAAAAACATTTAAAAATTACAATATGGATGATGGATTACAAAGTAACGAGTTTAATGCTGATGCATCATTTAAAAATAAACGCGGTGAATTATTTTTTGGCGGGATCAATGGTTTTAATCGTTTTTTCCCCGATAAAATAATCAGTGATACCCAACAACCAAAGGTTGTTATTACTGATATGTTACTATCTAACCAATCCGTACCTATCAGCAATGTAGTGCCATTAGATAAAAAATCAGACATAATTAAAAACACGCCTAATAGTAGCTATTCTTTAGAAAAACCAATTCACTCCACTTCTGCAATCACCTTAACTCATCAACAAAACCTTGTAACATTTGAATTTAGTACACTGCATTTTTCCAATCCCAAAAAGAATCAATATGCCTATAAAATGGAAGGTTTTAATGAAAAGTGGATCACAACTACTTATAAAAACCGCCGCGCAACATATACCAATTTACCAACCGGCAATTATATTTTACGCGTTAAAGCCAGCAATCCATATGGCATTTGGAACGAAAAAGGAGTAGCCCTTAAAGTCACTGTATTACCACCGCCATGGCTATCATGGTGGGCATACTCATTTTATTGCACGTTACTCCTGTTCATTATTTGGTTATTTGTGCGCGCACAACGCAAAAAAGTCATATTTATAAAGAAGCTAAATGAGCAATTAGAAATTAAAGTGGCTGAACGGACACTAGGTTTACAAAAAGCGAATGACGAATTAGCTAAAATTACTGTAACCGACGAACTCACAGGATTAAATAACAGACGATTCGTCGCTAATAATTTGCAAACAGACATTGACTTAGTGCTACGAAAATATCGCACTCATGATCAAAATAATGATATTGAAAATCATAGTGAATCAGACTTAATCTTTTTTATAATCGACCTAGATCACTTTAAACAAATAAATGATCTTTATGGTCATGCCGCAGGTGATAGCGTATTAATGCAAATTAAACCTATTTTAAAACACGTTTTTAGAAATACCGACTATCTTGTGAGGTGGGGAGGTGAAGAGTTTTTAGTAGTTGCCCGCTTTACCGACCGAAAAAATGCACCGCTACTTGCGGAAAGATTAAGAGCATCGTTTGAAATGCATAATTTTGTCATAGATGACGGAACTATTATCAAAAAAACATGCTCAATTGGCTATGCTAGTTTTCCTTTTTCAATAAATAATCCCGAAAGTTTAAATTGGGAACGAGTTGTAGATATTGCCGATCACTGTTTGTATGCAGCGAAAGAATCAACAAGAAATGCTTGGGTAGGACTAAGCGACATTGATTGTTACGATGATAATTTATTTGTAGCCATCACTGAAAAAACGCAGCAATTGATCAACCTCGAGCAAATAAAAGTAGAGTCTTCAATTCTTAAACCGGATAAAATAAAGTGGCATTAATACACTTTTGTTTACTCCATTAAATAGAGTTAAGTAGTTGCAGGTTTATCTTCTAATTATACAAAAAACACTTAAAAAATAGCCGCGATGTAAACCAATAAACACACGATATGCTTATTACGTGGCGTGGCAGTTTATATTATACCTTATGATCTCAGCGTCATTGTCACTAATACAACGGCGTGATCAGTGCTTTGGTGGTCATGCTCAATCAAGGGATGGTCGTAGTTGTACGAATGAGCTCTGCAGCTCTGCTTAGCTCATATTTAATAACATTACTCATTGATATGTGGTAACGCAATTGTCGTTCAAATTCATAGAAAGTATTCAGTGGCTCAAAGATTAAATGTCGTAATTTAAAGCTGAGTAACGGAGACAACATAAACATTGCATCATCTAAATGATCTTCATATTACTCATGAAAGTTATCTTTGCTTCCCTTGCTCTAAATGATCAACTAGGATGGGTTGTTCGTAACCTTAATTAAAGTAACCAACGTTTAAGGAGTTTTGATGAGTAACAGCGAAAACTATACCCCGCCTAAAGTATGGCAGTGGGACGCGGAAAGTGGCGGTGACTGGGCAAAAATAAATCGACCAATTGCAGGCGCTACGCACCAGCAAGATTTACCCGTTGGTGAGCACCCTCTTCAGCTTTACTCACTGGCAACCCCTAATGGCCAAAAAGTCACCATCATGCTTGAAGAACTGTTAGAGCTTGGTATCACTGAAGCCGAATATGATGCGTTTTTAATTAAAATCGGCGATGGCGATCAATTTGGCTCAGGCTTTGTGGGTGTTAACCCTAATTCAAAAATTCCAGCGCTGATGGATCACAGTACGACCCCTATAACGCGAGTGTTTGAGTCAGGTGCTATTTTACAATACTTAGCAGAGAAGTTTGATGCGCTAGTGCCAAGCGACCACACCAGTAAAACCGAATGCCGTAACTGGTTATTTTGGCAAATGGGATCAGCACCTTATTTAGGCGGTGGTTTTGGTCATTTCTATGCCTATGCACCACACAAAATGCAATATCCTATTGACCGATTTACGATGGAAGTTAAACGCCAGCTAGATGTATTAAACCGCCATTTAAGTGATCATGATTACATGGCTGGTAGTGACTATTCAATCGCAGATATTGCTATTTGGCCATGGTATGGCTCGCTGGTATTGGGATATTTATACGACGCCGCCGAGTTTTTAGATGTTGAATCATATACCCACGTGATGCGCTGGGCAAAACAGATTGAACGCCGCCCTGCAGTAAAGCGTGGTCGCAGAGTTAACCGGACTTGGGGCCCAGAAGATGAGCAACTCGCCGAGCGCCACAGTAAAAGCGACTTTTAACGAAAACCTAACAGCGCGATTAGTATGACTAACCGCGCTGTTACTTATGCTGGCTGTAAATCTATTTGGTTATCTCGCGCCTGCAGGATCTGTAAGCCGCGAGCTAAGAATATGCCACTTGAAATACCGTAAATCGCGCTGACAATAACCATAAATTCTGTACTTTGCGTAACTGCTAGTTGTATTGCCAACATCACTCCAACACAATATTTAGTAAAGAAAATGGCCATTATTAGTATAAATGGTACTTTGCTACCAGGTATATGAAACACATGCTGCTCACTTATGTAGCGCACTCCCTTTGGCAAACCGAATTGACGAGCGACTCCCCAACCAAGTACTAAACACACAAACCAAACTGCTAATGCAATTACACCAGAAAATGCGGAGTACACCCCAAAAACTGACAGGCCAGCCATTGCGACAGGTAACACACAAACACTGCGTAACGTGACCTCTCTTGCTCGGGTTTGTTTGACACCAAGCACAATCAGGCCGGCAAATAACGCGAACACCCACAGCGGTGTATGTTTAATTATATCAATCACTAAACTTCCTTTTTATTGTTGTTATTGCTTATTGTATTAGCGCCTTGAGCTTAATCTTATTTAAATAATTAATAAAGTTACAATTACATTTTTTTAACCTTTATATACGTAGCAAGCTTAATGGGCCATCTCGATGCTAACTTAGAGAATAGTAAAAGGCGACGACAAACAAATATCGCAGAGTGTAATCGCCATCATTTCAGTCGTAGCAAAACAACAGCGCAATTTGATAACCAAAAACCACTCAGCAGCAAACTAAAACATTCTCTTAAATCGAATGGTTAAGCCATTAAATTGCATTGTTAATTTGTAATATAAAAGGATATGCTCTTATTAGTAATTTACAATTAAAGGAACGGCTATGAAGAACGTATTATTAATCAACTCATCACTCAACGGTGAAAACGGTAATTCACATCAGCTTAGTGAACAGTTCATTGCTGAGCTTACACAAAAAACTGACATTGCAGTGACTCGTCGTGATGTTGCCGAAAACCCATTACCACACCTAACTCAAGCTGAAATGGGCGCATGGATGACAGAGCCTTCAGAGCGTAGCGATGAGCAAAACAAACTGGCTGCTATTTCTGATGAGTTGGTCACTGAGCTGCAAAATAATAAACTCATCGTGATGGGCATCCCTATGTATAACTTTGGTATTCCATCTACATTAAAAGCGTGGATCGATCGTGTTGCTCGCGCTGGCATTACGTTTAAATACACTGAAACAGGCCCAGTTGGGTTAGTTGAAAATACTAAAGTAGTTATTCTTGCTGCTCGTGGCGGTATGTACTTAGGTACTGATATGGACACGCAAACTAAGTATCTAAAAGACTTTTTTGCATTTTTAGGCATCAAAGATGTGGACTTTATTTATGCTGAAGGCCTAAATATGCCAGGTGGTGATGACAGCAAAAACGCCGCTAGTAAAGAAATTTCAGATTACGTATCGGCACTTTAATTTTTTGATAAACAAGCGGTCAGTAAGGACCGCTTTTTAGTTAGCCATGCTGATTTCATTTATTACACATTCTTATCGTCAGTGGATCCGTGTAACTCAACATTCAATACTTTTGTAAACTTGGTGCTTATGTTGCAACACTCTCTATAAACCGCCCATTTCGCTATGCAAAGGTGAAATCTTTTCACAGTTAGCGAAATTATTACAAAGGAGATGAGTATGACGATTAAGAAATCTGCACAATCACATTGGTCTGGCGATATTAAATCTGGTAAAGGTCAAATTAGCACCGAAAGCGGCGCTTTAAATAATCAGCCCTATGGTTTTAATACGCGCTTTGAAGATAAAGCGGGCACTAACCCAGAAGAACTAATAGCTGCGGCGCACAGTGCTTGCTTTAGTATGGCGCTATCACTTGCGTTAACTGAAGCAAATTACGTTGCTGATGATATCACCACCAGTGCAGTGGTTAGTTTAGATGAAGTGGAGGATGGCTTTGAGGTTAGTCATATAGCCTTAAGTGTAGAGGCAAAAATTGCCGGTATTGCTGAATCAGAATTTAAAAAACTGTGCGAGCAAACCAAACAAGGCTGTCCTATCTCAAAATTAATGAATGCTGAGATATCTCTCACTATGGCACTCAACTAAGCTAAAAAATTAACCGTATATAAGCCAAGTAATTATTACTTGGCTTTTTACTGCACGTTTTTTACTATACGTAAAAGGTATAAACATAAAATAACGTAAAATTTCAGTTAATCTCTGGCCTAGCCAAGCTAAATAAATCATGCGTTGTCGTAAAGTAATCTCCGCCCATTTTACCAACGGTATTTAAAGCTCTTGGGTCAATATAGCCGTTAACAAGTACACTTTCATCAATATAAATACCAACTACATTTAATAACATCATTTGCCCGCCACCTGCTTGTTCAGAAATAGTGACCACGTCACGTAAGCTACATTCATAACGAACCTTAGCTGCTGCCGCCCCCAATGGAGTTACTGATTGACTTGCACATGATGCGATCCCCACAGCCGTAAATTCACTAGTTTGCGAAGAAAAATTACCGCAGCTTTGATTCATTTGCTCCACCAGATTATGACTGACCACATTGATAACGCACTCTTTTGTGGCCAGTAAATTGTTTAAGGTATCCTTGTTTTGATTCTCAGCTGGATTTACCTGAGTCACACTCAACACCGGTGGATTAACACTGGCCACGGTAAAAAATGAATACGGAGCAATATTCGCCACGCCGTCAGCGCTTAACGTACTTACCCACGCGATAGGCCTTGGCGTGATCCCACCAACCAATTTACTGTACGCCCCTTTTTGCTCGTCAGGATCGGTTAAATCAAAATACATCATCACCTCATTAAATTTAAACTCATTAAACTAAACGCCTTGTCACTTTGTTACGTATTAAAAACAAAGTAAATAAAAAACGCTTTAAAACTATGACACACTCTTTGTACTGGTTTACCAACGATTTACGACTAAGTGATAACGCACTAATCACATTGGCTGCAAAGCAAGATACCGCACTTAGCTTGGTATATTGTGTTGACCCTCAGTGGTTTAAAAACAACCGCCATGATTGCCAATCAATGGGACAACATCGCTGGCAGTTTTTAGCGCAATCTTTACAACAGTTAAACAATACTCTGAAAGACTATGGGCAACATTTAGTGATCTACCATCAAGCTGCTCATGAGATGATTGAACATTATTATCACCATCACAACGTGCGTACTCTATATTGCAGTGAACAAATTGGTTACAATGAGCAGCAAACGCTACTCAATGTAGCGAAAAATCATGGTGATCTTGTTATTAAACAAGCCAATACATTTACCTTATATGACAACCAGCAACTTCCTTTTGCTGTTAATGAATTGCCAACAACATTTAGTCAATTCAGAAAGCTAATAGAGCAAACAGCGCCCGTTATAAATTCGCTTTTAGAGCCTCCAACGCACATAGCCAGACCTTTGCTTGCTGCAATGCCTTGGCCAACTACATTGCCTAATGTCAGTAAAGAACGAGCGTTATTCGCAGGTGGTGAACAAAGTGCTACTAAGCACCTCGTTAATTACTTTTCAAGTGCGAGTCCGTCTACCTACAAAGAAACTCGCAACGCCTTAGCGGGCATTGCAAACTCAAGCAAATTCTCTCCTTGGCTTGCTAATGGCTGCATTAGTGCCCGGCAAATAGTTAATGCTTTGCGTAATTATGAGCGCATACACGGCGCAAACGACTCAACATACTGGATTTATTTTGAATTACTATGGCGCGAATACTTTCAACTGTACAGCCAGTGTTATGGCAATAAGTTATTTTCTTTTGCTGGAATTACCAAGCGTAAGCCACTAACCAGTTTTTACCCACAGCGATTTAAACAATGGTGTACAGGCACAACACCGTATCCCATTGTCAATGCATGTATGAAACAGCTGAATCAAACCGGCTATATGTCAAACCGTGGCCGGCAATTAGTCGCCAGCTGCTTGGTAAACGAGCTCAAGCTAGATTGGCGCTTTGGCGCTGCTTATTTTGAGCAACAACTGATTGATTACGACGTGGCATCTAATTGGGGAAATTGGCAATACCTTGCAGGTGTTGGCGCGGATCCTCGCTCGGGTAGGCATTTCAATTTAATAAAGCAAACCCAAACCTACGATGCTAATAATGAATTTATTAATTACTGGCAAGGTGATGAGGTACACGCCATAGACTCGTTAGATGCCGCAGATTGGCCGTTAAGCAGTTAATAATGCTTAAAGAATAGCGGTGGTGAGAACAAAAGTGGTGGCACACAAAACCGAGCCATTAAGGCTCGGTTTTGTACCATTTTAGCAAGGTGCAACATTATTAAATGTTCTAATTTTTGTTTTTAAATCAAACGCCGCATAGCCAGCCACAATAATAAAGCAGCCTGCTGGCACAATATAAGAAAAAGCGACACTATAGGTATCGATAAACACCGCCTGCAACACAGGAACTATCGCTCCACCTAAAATAGCCATTACCAAACCGGCAGCACCTAACTTTGCATCATCGCCTAAGCCGTGTAGTGAAATCGCGTATATAGTAGGAAACATTAACGACAAACAAGCCGATATACTCACTAACGCCCATACACCGCTTATATTTGGCATTTGCACCATATATAAACACAACAACGTTGCAACAATAGACGTTGCCATTAAAAGTTTAGCTGGGCGAATAAATCCCATAAGCCAAGTCATTACGAACCGAGAAGCTAAAAAGGTGAGCATACTGTATTGTAAAAACACTCCGCCAGTCACTTCATTTGTATCAAGTGCTTCCATAACGTATTGAATGGTAAAGGTCCATACACAAGTTTGTGCCGCAACATTAAAAAACTGAGCAATAACGCCAAAGCGGTAATGGGTGTTTTTAAATAAACGTTTAAAGGTTGCACGAAAATCGACATGCTTAGACACTTTTTTTTGCTTACAAAAGTTAGCTGTTTTAGTAAACGCAATTGCTAACCAAATAAGCACCAGCACGCAGGCCATACCAACATATGGCACCATAACCGCATCAAGCTCAGCGCTTATAACGCTAGTTAATTGCTCGCTACTCATCTTAGCGCGCTCGTCTGACGTTGCGATATTAAGGCTTGGTAAAATAAGGGTTGCAGCTAAAAACACACCAATATTAGTACCAACAGGGTTAAACGATTGCGCTAAGTTTAATCTGCGAGTGGCACTTTGTTGACTGCCCATCCCCATCACATAGGGGTTTGCTGACGTTTCTAAAATAGATAGACCACCGGCTAACACAAACAAAGCCGCTAAAAAAAAGCCATAAGTCATTGCTTGGCTGGCTGGGTAAAACATAAATGCTCCCATTGCAGCCATACCCAAACCGGTTAACACACCCGTTTTATAGGAAAAGCGTTTATTGATATACGCAGCCGGAATAGCTAAGCAAAAATAAGCACCATAGTAACTAAACTGTACCAGTGCAGATTGCACTGACGACATTGTAAAAATTTTACTAAACACTTTTACTAGCGGATCAGTCATATTTGCCGCCGCCCCCCATGCTGCAAAGCATAGAACGAGCAAAATAAAGGGAACCACCATCTCCTTGGAGACAAGAGGTGTTTTTTGTGTGTGTGTGGTCATTGCCGTGTCTCAGTTGTTAACTTTGAGTAAAGCATTTAAACAGGTAAATACCACCTCGTCAATAAATCAACTATAGTTACTTATTATTTATCAGCTAATTCAATTGTACTCTATCGAAAATTTAATAATAAAAATGAGCCTAGTAATAAAGCCAACACAGTCGCCAATTACACACGCTCAGTGTACAATTAGTTAAGTTATTCAAGACAATAACAGATTAGACAGGAATCATTATCAAAGCTAAAAACCCTCGACTCGTCTCACAAGAAGGCCGAAGCCAATCTGGCTTGCGTGCTCACAATGAACGTCGAATTATGTCTTTAATTCGTCAACAAGGGAGTGCGCCAAAAGCCGAGATAGCACAAAAAACGGGTCTTTCTGCACAAGCCGTTACAGTTATTATCAATAGCTTAGAAGCCGAGTCGTTATTAATAAGAAAAGAGCCACAGCGTGGCCGTGTTGGCCAACCCACGATTCCGTTCGCCTTAAATCCTGATGGTGCTTTTGGCATCGGCTTAAAAGTTGGTCGCCGAAGTTATGATTTAACCTTGATTGACTTGGTCGGAAATATACGCGCAACCTTAAATGAATACTGTGCCTACCCTACTGTAAATAGTCTGCTCACTTTTCTAGAAAAAGGTATCAGCGTACTTAAAATGAGCTTAAGTGACGAGTTAGCCGAGCGTATTCTAGGTATTGGTGTTGCAACTCCTTTTGAAATTTGGAATTGGACTGAAGAAGCTGGCGCACCAAAGAAAGTAATGAATGAGTGGAAGTCTTTCGATTTTAAACAAAGAATCAATCAGATCATCTCTCTTCCTGTCTATGTATGTAATGATGATACCGCAGCATGCTCAGCAGAGCTGAGTTTTGGCAACCCAGCTCGCTTTACTGATTTTTTATACATTTTTATTGGCACTTTTATTGGTGGTGGAGTCGTTATAAATGAAACCTTATTTACTGGTAAAAAAGGTAATGCGGGAGCTATTGGCTCATTACCAAGGCCTGTACTCAATAGTGAAGGCCAACTAACATCGCAACAGCTGATCATGCAGTCTTCGCTGTATATACTTGAAAAAATGCTTAAAGATGATGGTTACAATACCGACATAGTGTGGAGTTCAAAAGAATATTGGGGAGATTTAGGCCCTGTTTTAGATAAATGGATAGATCAAGTTGCAGATGGCCTTGCCTATGCAGCACTGTGCTCACTGGCTATTTTTGATTTTGAAGCCATTGTGATTGATGGTGCAATCCCTATCAATGTAAGAGAAAAAATAGTATTAGCAACAAAGTTAAAATTAAGCCAAGCCGATCATCGTGGCATTTATCGCTGTGCCGTACAAAGCGGCTCTATTGGTGCTAAAGCTCAATCAATAGGTTGCGCTAACCTCCCGTTACTTATCAACTTTTCTCAAGATAATACGAGTATTTCACACAACTAATAAGTTTTAAATTTAACAAGCAGCCCGTAATAACTATGGCTGCTTTTTTATTTTTTAAATGTAAGGTAAAAAAATATCCCTGAACAATCACAAAAATTGTACAAAAAATAATAAATAATAATAGTTGATTTATTATTTTAAGTTCTCTACATTCAATTTACAAATTTGATAACACTGGTGAGATGGGTTGATTCTAAAAGGTACAAAAGATACATAAAGCGACGTATTTTTTGACACCAAAATCAATAACTGTCTTGGTGGTCAAGGCTTAGATTTAACCAAAGGTATCGTTTAAAACGAGACGATACCCTGACAATTTTTATAGGAATAACGTAATGGAAGTAGTTGCAATTGGTGAAGTCTTAATTGATTTACTCTCAAATGATTGTATAGATAAAACAGTATTAAGCAGCGAGCTAGGATTCACTCAATTTGCAGGAGGTGCGCCCGCAAATGTAGCTGTCGCCGTAGCAAAGTTAGGCGGTTTGAGCTCATTGCTTGGTAAGGTAGGCAATGATCCGTTTGGTCGTTTTTTAATAAAGGCACTCGATACACATAATGTTAAAACATCACATGTTAGCTTTTCTAAAAAGGGTAAAACTGCACTAGCCTTTGTCTCATTAGATGAAAGCGGTGAACGTACATTTGATTTTTACGATAAAGACGCCGCGCATTATGATTTGCAGATTTCCGATTTAACCCCCTCTTTATTTGCAGCCCCTAAAATAGTGAGCTTTTGCTCAGGCTCTTTAGCTAAGGCTAACGTATTAAATACTACGTTAAATGCACTAAAACACTTTAAAGAAGCAGACTCGGTTACATGCTTTGATATTAATTTTCGACCTGCCTTTTGGGATGAACCACTTACAGCCCCATCCATTATTAATGATATAGCTAAAACGGTTGATGTTATTAAAGCAAGTAAAGATGAGCTAATAGCCCTGTATGGCATTGAGCATATTGAAACCACAATAAAAAGCTGGGTAGACAATGGCGTGTCATTGGTTTTAATGACTGATGGTGGCGAGCCAATTACATTTTCCTCATGCTCATTTAGTGGTACATATCCTTGTCCACCAGCGAATGTCGTAGATACCACAGCTGCCGGTGATGCTTTTGTAGGCGGTTTTTTATACCAAGTAGCTTCGCTAGTAAGTGATAAAAACGAATTTACCGATTGGGCCAATAATTTTGAAAACGTATTAACAGCAATCAACTTTGCAACTAAGTGTGGCGCCTCAACTGTCGCAAAGTTTGGTGCATTCGACGCTTTACCAACGCAGCAAGACCTGTCTGCCTGAGCACTTACAATCAACCAGCCTATTTGTAACCTCTATACTAACGACTAAAACTCATATTTTTAGTTTTAGTCGTCTAACAAAATCGCTTTTAAACTACTTTTACATTTAATACGTATAAAACCATTTATGCCTAATTATTTATAAACGATACGGTTTTGATATCACCAGTATGAAAGAAAAAATAAACATAGTCTGGTTTAAACGTGACCTACGCCTAAGCGATCATCTGCCTTTAAAAAATGCGTTTAGTAATGGCCTGCCCACACTATTAATTTATAACTTTGAACCTTTACTGCTTGAAGATGGGCATTACAACGAGCGGCATTGGCGCTTTGTCTATCAATCAATTGTTGATTTAAATACCCAACTAGCTCGCTTTAATAGCCGCGTGTATATATTTAATGAAGACATGCAAACCCTGCTTGAATCGCTTCACTCGCAGTTTGCAATCACAAACATCTTTAGCCATCAAGAAATAGGGCTAAACAACACTTTTGAACGTGATAAAACCATTAAAGCATGGTGCCAACATAACCATATCAACTGGCTGGAGTCACCAACAGGTGCTGTGATACGCGGTAAAAAAAATCGCAATAATTGGAACGAACGCTGGCAACGAACCATGCAAGCACCTATTGCTATACCTAATTGGAAGCAAATAAAGCCACTTACCCTTACTGACTATAAAACACCTAAACTGCCGAGTGCCTATACGCAAGATAATGAACTTTTTCAACAAGGTGGCCCACGACTTGCCCGTGAAGTAATGCAAAGCTTTTTTTGCTGAGCGTGGCAAGGGTTATCAAAAAAGCATATCCAGCCCAAGTTTAAGCCGTACTCATTGCTCTAGGCTATCGCCCTATTTAGCATGGGGAAATATCAGCCTTAGGCAAGTGTATCAAATGGCGATTGACGCATACCATAGCACTCATGCTGATAAAAAAGGTTGGAAACGCCCCCTTGCTGCATTTGTATCTCGGCTGCATTGGCATTGCCATTTTATGCAAAAGTTTGAAAGCGAATGCAGCATGGAATTTAAAGCATTAAATCCGGGTTACCATGCATTTCCATATCGTGATGACGCACAGGTTACAAGCGATATTCAACGCTGGGCGCAGGGGCAAACCGGCATTCCTATTATTGATGCCTGTATGCGCTGTTTAAAAGCCACCGGTTATATTAATTTTAGAATGCGCGCTATGTTAGTGAGTTTTGTTACCCATCATTTAAACATCAGCTGGCAACAAGCAAGCCTGCCGCTGGCTAACTATTTTTTAGACTTTGAACCGGGGATTCATTACCCGCAAATTCAAATGCAAGCTTCGGTTACGGGCATTAATACTATTAGACATTACAACCCAATTAAGCAATCGGAGGATCAAGACCCAACCGGAGTGTTTATAAAAAAATGGTGCCCAGAGCTTGAAAAGCTCCCCATTGAATATCTACATCAACCTTGGGAGCAAACGCCCATGGAAGCACTATTTAACGACTTTAAACTAGGTGAAGACTACCCAGAGCCGATGCTTGATTTAACCAAAGCGTCTAAAGAAGCGAGAGAACGGCTTTGGCAATATCGTGAACGTATTGAGGTTAAGCGCGCTATTCCTGCGATTTTAAAAAAGCATGTAAGCATCGCCCCTAGCTCAAAAAGTACCAAGACAAACCATCACAATGGCTCATAAAAAACTAACTTTACCGCAAAAAACCTGCCCCACTTGCAAACGTGATTTTGCTTGGCGTAAAAAATGGCAGCGCGACTGGGATAACGTTATTTACTGCTCGCAGCGCTGTAAACGCAGTAAAAACGAAGAGTCAACGCGCTAGCTAAAATTTGCAGTTAAACAGAACAAAGCTTTGTTATTGATTCTAAAAATACGGTAACATCATTGTTATTATTAATAATAAATAGCAATAATTAAGGGATACTATGAATTGTACAAGTTGTGGTAAAGGGTTACTTAAACCGAGTTTTATTGAAGGTCAATTTCGTTCGCACACATGCACGCACTGTAATGGCCACTGGATACTAATCGAAGACTTTGCAGCTTGGAAAGAGCGTAACCCAAACTTTGCATTTGCTGACAATATCTCATTCGAAGCCGACGCTACAGACACGAAAAAAGCATTAATTTGCCCGGTATCGGGGGTCATTATGCGTAAATTCCGTATTTCATCAGCAACTGACCACCGTATTGATTACAGCGCACCAGTAGGTGGGATCTGGTTAGATGCAGGTGAGTGGGAATTACTCAAAGAAGAAGGCTTAGCTGGTACATTGAATGCGGTAGTAACCCAGCAATGGCAAAACCAAATTAGAGAGCAAAGTACCAAGCAAAACTTTAGTGACATTTATGCTGATAAATTCGGCGCAGACACTTATGCAAAAGTAAAAGAGCTCAGAACATGGCTTAATGCCCAACCGCAAAAAGCAGATTTGAGAGCCTACCTAATGGCTGAAGACCCATATTCTGCTGAAAAGTAAGCTGCTAAAAAAAGTGGGACTCGCTGTATCGAGTCCTTTTATTACACAATACCCCTGTGTCTTTGTAGTTGTTTAATTTTCTTATTGCTGTGTTAAGCGCATACGCCACTGTTTTACTGTTATACTCAAACGCTAATACGCAGAAGCCAATCGCGGCTATGCCATATTTACTTTCAACTTGTCATTCTATGCAAGTTAACCACCTGATTTAAAACTGCTTTATATTAAAAACACTAATTTAGTAAATAACAAAACCCTTTACTGAGCACCATTGTTTACAGTCAAGTGTTGCGCTTGCCTGTAAAACAGCCCACAGTTTGTTGGCGAAGTAGCATCATTCGTTTATGAACTCAGCATACTTTAAACAAGGCGATAGCATGAGTGAATTAACTATTGGCGTAATTGGTACGTCACGTAAGACAGATGAGCGACGTTACCCCATCCACCCAGACCACCTTAAGCGCATTCCAGAACAACTTAGAAAACAACTGATCTTTGAACAAGGCTACGGCAAAGCTTTTAATGTGAGCGATGCGCAAATAGCCGCATTAACCGGTGGTGTTGCGAGTCGCAGTGATATTTTAACCAAAATAGGCAGCGTGATCATCGCCAAACCGGTGCTTGCTGATTTACAAGAACTACGTGAAGGTGGCACCCTTTGGGGCTACGTACATTGCGTACAACAACGCGAAATAACCCAAGCTGCAGTTGATAGAAAGCTCACTCTCATTGCGTTTGAAGATATGTTTGTATGGTCGCCACAAGGCAATGTTGGCCGTCATACTTTTTATAAAAATAACGAAATGGCCGGCTACTGTGCGGTGTTACACGCACTGCAGCTCAAAGGTATTGATGGACATTATGGTGATCAGCGTAAAACCATCATCTTTAGTTTTGGTGCTGTTAGTCGCGGTGCAATTTATGCACTCAAAGCCCATGGTTTTAGAGATATTACGATTTGCATCCAGCGCCCCGATCACGAAGTACGCGAAGAGATCCTCGACTGCCATTACGTTAAAGTTCGCCAAGGCCAACACGATGAAGCACGGATGATGGTGGTTGAACACGATGGTACGCAACGGCCACTAACGGAGCTCATTAGCGAAGCCGATATTATCGTCAATGGCACTTTTCAAGAAACTGCAAACCCAGTTAATTTTGTTATTGAATCTGAAGCGGACTGCCTAAAAGCAAATAGTTTAATTATAGATATAAGCTGTGACGAAGGTATGGGGTTCTTTTTTGCTAAACCTACCACATTTGCAAATCCGATGTTTCGCTATAAAACCGTTGATTATTACGCGGTTGATCATACACCTAGTTATTTATGGGAAAGCGCAACACGTTCAATCTCAGCCGCCATGATTGTATACTTACCTACAGTATTAGCAGGCAAGGCACAATGGCAAAAAGATGAAACCATCCGTCGCGCGATTAATATTGAAGACGGTATAATCAAAAATACTGCGATTCTAGCGTTTCAAAAGCGCCAATTAAACCCGCCTTATAATGCACTTTAGTTAATAAACATAATTAGTTTTTCAAACATCAATAAACACGCCGAGCAGTTAATCCTGCTCGACGAGTTCAACTGTAAGAGTCATTGTTCTGATGTTGTTTGCTCACCAGCGACTTTTTCTCTCAGTTGCATCACCACTTGATCTGATATAGCTAAATCTCCTTGCTTGGCACTAAAGCTATGAACAACCCCGGCAGTGGTAGCAACCACTTCCAACACCACTTTATCAAAATCAACATCAAATAAAGTTTGGTCTCGTACTACGGCATCCCCCTCATTAACGTAAATTGCCGAAATCGTAGCCTTACCCATCATTCCTTGTAGTTCAGGTACTTTGATATCCATATTGCTTCCTTAGTAGTTAATTTAAATGCTATTTCGCGCCCCATGCAGCAATCAATTTTTCAAACTGAGCCTGCACATTGTTATTATTGATACCTTGAGTTTGTTGGTTAATTGCATTAACAAGCTCAGTAAATGACGTTTGGTTATTGTTACTGGTAACCGCTGCAGTTAGCGCATTCACAGCCTCTTTATTATCAAGGGCTGCAAGTTGCTCAATTAACGCCTGCAAGTGTGGCTGACAGTTATTACCAGCTATAGCACGGCTTAATTGCTCTAAACTTGCCATATAAGGCGTTTGTACAAAACCATTATCAAGCGATTGCGCTATGCTACTAATTGCTTGTTTATTATCTAAACCTTGAATATTCACACCAACACTTTGTAATAACTGGCTGTAATCGTGGCTTAGGTTGTTTTTACTGAGTTTACCGGCAATCTCTTCCAGTGATTGATGCAAATAGCCCATTTGCTCCACCGCCATCATCACCGGGCTGCCTGCGCCATCAAGTTTATTTAAACGTACAAAGTCACCTTTAATTTGACTAAAGCGCTGCTGCTGCTCTGCGCTTAAGGTGCCACGCAGTTCACCGAGTTTAAGTAAGTTCTCTTCAGAGCCTTTACTGAGTGTTTGCGCTTCACCACGATAATGGTCACAAATTAAGTTTTCTAGCTCTTCGTCATTCATGGCAGCAACGACTTTTTCTGCCATTTTATTCATATTACGGTAGCTGCCTTGCAATTTAAATGGCGGCTCTGTGCGATAATTATTATCTTGCGCGGCTGAGGCAATATACTGGGCGTTCACTTTTAGTACGGTATTACGAATAGTGATTAATCGGCTGAGTACCGCTTTAATTTCGTTAACTTCCGCTTGTGAATAGCCGTGTTCAAGCTCATTTAATGAAATATCTTCGCCTTGACACATCCGCACTAACTTATATAAATCTTCCATGTTACGGTTAGCCAATGGCGCTAATACTGCATTAGATGTTAGCGCATTTTCTATAAAGCTCATGGCAAACTCTTGCTCACACCCGGCTAAGGTATCGCCAAGATTATAAATATCGGCGCGGTTTGCCAACATATCAGGAATTTTAAAGCTCTCACCAGATTCTGTATACGGGTTACCTGCCATCACTACGGCAAACTTTTTACCGCGTAAATCATAGGTTTTACTTTTACCGTTCCACACCCCGTCAATACGTCTTGAGCCATCACACAAAGAAATAAACTTTTGTAAAAACTCAGGGTTAGTATGCTGAATATCATCTAAATACAGCATCACGTTATTGCCCATTTCAAAGCTCTGATTGATTTTTGCAATCTCTTTTTCAGCAGTAGCATTAATGGCTTGAGCAGGATCGAGTGACACCTGATCGTGCCCTATCGACGGGCAATTTACTTTTACAAAAGTCAGCCCTAAACGGTTAGCAACGTATTCAACTAAGGTGGTTTTACCGTAACCTGGCGGCGAGATCAGTAATAGCATGCCCATTAAATCAGTGCGTTTGTTTTTACCTGCTGAGCCAATTTGTTTTGCTAAGTTATCACCAATAATTGGGAAGTACACTTTATTGATCAGCTGATTACGTACAAACGAGCTAAGTGGCCTGGCTTTAAATTCCTCAAGTTGCAGACGTTCTTTTTGCGCCGCTAAAATATCACTGCGCAGTGCATGATACTGCTCAAAAGCCGGTACTTGCTCAGTGATGTATTTACGAGTTCTGGCATAAAACTCTGCATAATCAACATGTAAAGTTTGCTCTTGCACTCGTTTATGCTGTCCCATTAAACGCTCAACTTGGGTGTTTGGGGTGACGTCCAACACAGTGTATTTTAATGTTGTGGTGGCACTGAGATGCAAGTAGTTAGCCGCTTCCGCCTGCACCATCGCCGACACTTTAGGATTTTGCATGCAGTACGCATTAAGCCAACTTAAAAATAATAATGCCCGCTCATCAGTTTGCTTTACGTTTTCACAGGCCTGAGCAAGCTCGTTGCTATAACCTTTGGCTTTAGCGTCACTACTAAACTGTTCAGCTAAATTTTTAGCTTGCTGAGAAACGATAAATAGCTGTTGCTCTGCCGTTTTTTGTTGCGCTAATTGTTGCACTAAATAAGCTGCGGCCAAGTCACTGGATAAATCAGCAAAACGTGCAGATAATTTGCTAACTTGAGTTAAAAAGACATTGATCTGTTCACTTAACTGCGCAGTTAACGTGCCGATAAAATTGGTCGCAGCAAAGTGTTTATCCATCAAAATAGCATTGCTCGCTTGATGGAAATATTCGTTCAGTTGTGCAGATGACAATTGCGCACTAAATAACTGCGCAATAATACGACAACTAGCCGGATAAATAAGTAAGTCCAGACTATTTTTTTGCGTCAATAAGGTGTCAATAATTGCCCATGCATCGTGGTCATGAATGCCTTTTTCATAGCCTTCTTGATAGCGCGGTTCAGCAAATTTTTGCACCAGCTGCAATAATTGTTTATCTCGCTGTGCCTGCTCTAATTGTGCAAAAGTCAGCGAATGCTCACTGTTTTCACAAGCGAGTAATATTTGCGCAGCTAAATACTCACCACGATAAACCACCTCACTTTCCGAAACTAATGTTTGTTGCCACAAATGACGGCTTTGCTGTAACGTTTGTAAGCTTTTCTCATCTGTTATTGGCTCAAAATAATCAGTACCCGTTAAGTGCAGCATCAGCTGCTCGTCACGCGGCAATAAGGTTAAATCGAGTAATTGCTTATTAACACTAAAAGCGTGCTTACCAATACTGACTGTATTGCCGCCGTCAGTGAAAATATCTTGTTTATCACGTAACGAACGTATGCCCTGATCTTTACTGGCTTTTAGCTTTGATTGGATATCATCGGCACGAATTTCATCGCCTAACTCTTTAAGCTCACTAGTCAATGCACGAAGCTTGCTGATCATAGGATCAGCGGCAAAATAAGTATTTAATGCATCAAGCTCAGTAAAGTTTTGCGCACGGCGGTTAACGCCTTGCAATATACGCTCGGCGGCATTGGCTAAATTCAATGCGCGGCGCTGACGGGTATCAATTAAGCTTTGTTTATGCGCTTCAAAGCTTTCGTATACGTCATCACGTTTGGCAATGATCTCTGTCAGGTATTCGTCAAAATCACTAAATTGCGATTCCAGCTCTTCAAGCTGAATAAGCAAACGTGAAAGTTGCTCGTCACACGCCTCTGGGGTTTTAGCATTATTTAGTGCGTTGGTAATACTTTGCGAAAAAAGCTTAAAGCGTGCGGCAAATTCAGCTTTAGCTTCAACACTGCCAAGGCTCTTTTGACGGATTTCAATGCTCGCTTTAGCACGATTAACCAACGCATAAACAGCACTGATATCTTCGAGGATTTGCGTGCGCACACGGCTGTCGTCGATGTCTAAATCAAGCATAGTGTGGTTAAGTAAATCCAGCTCTACACTTTGCGCATCTAACTGTGCGATATAGGTCTTCAGCTCGCTAACGCTTTCGCTTTTACTGCTTAGCTCTTCAAGCTCTTTAAGTTTTTCGTGGTACGGCGCCAGCGCGCTGTCTTGTTGTAAAAACGCGGCAGTTGCTTGGCTTACTTCCACCAGCCGTGTATCAATTTCACTTTGTAAGTTATTCAGTGCAGCAATATCTATATATTTAATATCTTCAAGGCTTATTACTTGCCCTTTGAGCATTTTTAATGCATCAATACCTTGCACAAATTGCGGTGCGACTTTAAAGCTATCAGGACGTACTTCTCGGGTTACATCAGTGTATTGCTTATTAATATCCACCAAGGCTTGCTTGGCTTTGTTTTGAATCTCGGTGACTTTTTCAAACTCATCAAGTACTTGCTCAGCGGTTTCATTGATGCTGTGCAGGTTTTGTGCGATTTCCGCAAATTCGCTTTCGTTAAGCCAATGGTAACGGTCAAAGATATTCCGGCTAAGGGCAATTAAATCTTCGTAATGAAATAAAGTCGGGCTTTGCTCGCTAATGGCTTTACAGACACTGTATAAATCAGAAATACCGCGAACTAAATCGGGGTTACCTATTTTACCAAAAAAGCTAGTAAGTGGCGGTGCATTGGCTGCAAATTCAGCCGATACAAACGGGCTTTGCCAAATTTGAATCGGGTGTACTCGCTCCGCTTGGTCTTTATCGGCTTTAAAAGTCAGCGTTATACCATCGTTGTAAATAGCATAACCGTGACAATAAATTGGATTTTGCAGGTTTTTATCAATAATATTATAGGCAAATAGCGCGTAACGGCCTTCACTTGGCTCGTAAAACACGTATAAAACATCTTCGCCGTTCGGTGACTTTATATGTCGGTGAAATTCTAAATCTTCTATTTGCTCTTCAAACGAGCGTGCTTGCCCTGATTGTAAGTAGTAACCACCAGGAAAAATAATGCCGTGATCTTCAGGTAAAGTTACACATGCACTGCCGATTGCATCTTGGCGCATGACCTGCTGAGTGCGAGTGTTATAAATAAAGTAACGCCATGTTTTTTCGCGGTATGGGAGAATTTTTAGCAGCACTAAGTCGCCTACCAGCGCGTACTCAACTTCGCTGTCAGCAAGGGATTGGTTTTTATCATCAACAGCCTCTTGATAAATCCCTTCACCGGTGTCAGTGCTGTTTTCTATTTTAATGGTCAGTGAACCGCCAATGGTTTCAACAAACACTTGGTCGGCGATGTTGATATGAGCGTGGCGCCCTTCTATGTGGTTACTTCGGTCAGTTTTGAGCCATTCAAAATCATAGTCATGTGCGTGTTGAATATCACGCTCACCGCGGTTATCGATATAATTAATGGTGTTGTCTGGGTGAATTTCCCAGCGAAAAACCCGCACATCCGATAACTTGTCACCGATTTGGAATAGCGCAAATAGCTTGCCATTTTGTTGATATAAATGCTGTAGGCTGGTTTGTTTGTAGTAGGTATACAGTTCTTCAAAATCACGAATAAAACGACTATCGGTTAAAAAACGCGTTGTCTCTGGGTAAGGCTCAATTTCGTAATGGTCGTCTTGCTCCACCAGCTTTTGTACACTAAATACATCACTGATTGCGGTTTCTTTTTTTAATCCCAGAAATACGTTGTAAGCAAAAATAACTTTATCGCCAATAATCACGATATCGCGCGGGGTACAATTTTGCTCCGTACGAACGCGAACACGCCCTTTTACTTGTAGATCAGTGCTACCAAACTCGTTAATACGCTGTGTATTTACATCATCTATTTGCGTTTTTAAACTAGCACCAAAATTATTTAAGCGGCGTTTAATTAAATCGTACGAGCCTTGTTCTAGCGCTTGTTGAGTTGCGTCCGTCATGAAACCTATCCTGAAATTTAATAGAAGTTAGCCGCAATAGTTAAACTATTGCGGCTACAACGAGAGAACTTAGAAATTAAGCTAGTCTTTTGGATCTAGTTTAATTTTCTCATCTAACCCACCACCTAAGTTACCGCCTAACATGCTTAGTAATTGGCTTTTTTCAGCCGCAGAGGTATTACTTAACTGCTTTAATAACTTACTCATGTTGAAGTTTTTAAGTGTTTCGGCTGAGCCATTCGCCCCAGCTAACACCCCTTTTAGGTCTTCAATTAAATTACGATCACCATTTAAGTGATCTTTAAATACGGTTTGTACGGTTTTACTTTCATCAACTAAGCCATCAATTGATTTGCCTAAACTGATTGCACTCATAAATTGATTAAAGAACTGACCATCGCCGCCCATAATATTAATATCAGCATTACCTAAGGCTTTCGCCATAATGTGTGCTTGATGCTCGGCAATATCTTTGCTGGCTGAAATTTTTGCCAATACTAGCTCTTTTTGTTGGTTAAGCTGCAGCGTAAAGCTTTCGTAATCGCGAGCATCTTGATCCATCGCATTCAAGGCTTGTAGCTTCTCTTCAAGGCCTTTTGCTTCGGCGCGCATCTTACGCTCTAGGTTAATCGCTTCCACTTCACCTTGTTTCTCATTCGCATCAGCCATGGCTGTTTGTACTTGCGCCTGAGATAAACCAATTTCACGGTTACCTTGTGCTTCAGCTTCAAGTTTTTGACGCATTACTTTAGCATCAGTTTCACCTTGAATTGCATTTGCTTGCGCCTTCGCTTTAATAACATCCGCTTCAGCAAGCCCTTTAGCAGCTGTTTCAACTTGTTGCGCATGCGCCAAAATCTTTTTCGATTCAGCTTGTTGATTAGCAATTCTAAGCTCTGCATTGGCCATTGTTTCAAGCTCACGAGCTTTATATTCTGCGGCTTGCTCTTGCGCTTTTGCAGCTTCGATATCTTTTACTAATGACTGTTCGGCTTCGGCTTTGGCACGAATGATCATCGCACTCTTCTCGCGCTCTGCACCTGCGAGTACTTTCACATCTTTAATGCGCTCTTCTTCTTCAGCCACTGATTTTTCAACAATCACGCGATCACGCACTACATCGGCAATTTCTTTACGTTCTACTTCCAGTGCTTTTTCTTTATTGATGCGCAGGATTTCGGTTTCTCTTTCACGTTCGATCACTTCAATTTCACGTGAACGAGCAACTTTCTCTTCTTCAATACCCAAAACGCGTAATCGGTTTTGTTCGGCAATATCAAGCTCACGTTGCTTATTTTGCTCGCTAATGCCAATCGCTTCTTCTGTTTGAATGCGGGCTTGCTCTGATTTTAAGCGCTCTTCTTGGCGTACTTTTTCAGCTTCGGAATATTCGCGGGCTTTTACAGTTTCAATTTCGCGCACTTGACGTGACATGGCATCTTGCTTTTGGCGCTCAATTTCCAGTGACTTTTCGGTAGCTTCTTGATTTTGGATCTCAATTTTAGCGCGTTCATCACACTTCAATTGATTGGTAGATACATTTTGTACTGCGGTCATTTCAGTGATGCGGCGAATACCTTCGGCATCGAGAATATTTTGCGGATCGAGCTTATCAATTGACGTTTGTTCAAGGTAATCAATAGCAACATCTTCAAGTGAATAACCCGATAAATCTTGGCCAATCACTTCTTTAATATTATCGCGAAATTCATTTCGGTGAGTAAATAACTCAACAAAATCCATTCGCTTACCAACAGTTTTAAGTGCTTCTGAGAATTTCGCTTCAAACAATTCTTGCAATGTGGCGTGCTCTGATGCACGGGCGCAACCGACTTGCTTAGCAACGCGTAAAATATCTTCTTTGTTTTCGTTAACACGAATATAAAAAGTAATGGCGATATCGGCGCGAATATTATCTTTACAGATCAAACCGCCTTTATCTTTACGCTCAAGCACCATGCGCTTGGTTGAAATGTCCATCACTTCCATTTTATGGATCACAGGATAAACAATTCCGCCCGTAGTGGTGACATCGGGCTCGTTCTTCATTTTATTAATGATCAGTGCTTGGCCTTGCTCTACCTTGCGATAAAACTTGCCGATAATTAGCAAAATAGCAAAAATAACAGCGATTGCTATACCTACAAATGTCAATATAGGTATGAGATTATCTAAAAATTCCATGTTATGTCCTAACGTGATTATCGATTTATTATGTGTTACTTACCCCTAAATAAACTAGGGTATTACCAAGGTTTGGCGGTAATAATGTAACAGTGTTGCTCTTTGAGGTGTTCAAGCAACACCGCTGTGTCACCTGATGTAAATTGCTCGTCATTTTCAGCTCTAACTTCAAGTAACTGCTCAGTACCTTGAAATTTAACCCGTGCTTGGCCAAATGTATTTGTTACTTTGCCAGTAACAACAACACATTCTAAACCCAGTAAATCTGAACTTTGCGAGGTTTGTGCGCTGCTAAAAAAGCGCTGTAATGGCCGAGAAATAATGGCCGCAATTGGCATAGCAATCAGCAAACAAACGCCCAGCATTAGCACGCCAAAAATATAAAACCACATACCATCGCCTAACAGGTAGGCAAAAAACTTATGGGCATAGATGCTGATCAACCAGCTACTCATCACTACGAGACTAATAGATACAGTAATTGGTATGCCACCAAACCCCATGCTAAACCATGAACTCAAGCCTGAGCTTTGCGACGCATCGGCTTCAATTTCTAGATCTGATTCAAACATGTCAATATCAGCAAAGCCAATAAGGGTTATTAGCCAAAACAACATCACAACTAACAACAGGGCTGAAAAAATAACGGTGGGGAAAGTAAGCGCTAAGTTTAAAAATTCCATCATTACAACTATCCATTTATTTTAAACGCAGTAGGCGATAAAACTTTTTATCATTTAGTCGCGTAAATGTTAAGTGTTTTATGGAAAATCAACGTTGTTAATATAAAAAATTGTAAATGAACGACTACTTTGAAACGTTAACTTAGCTTAATTAACGACTTAGAAGTAAAAAAACGCCGCAATTTAGCGGCGTTTTACTTTGTGTGTATGACGACCTAAGTTACATATTACCCAGCTTTATCATCATTGCTGTATACATTTTAAGATTGAGCTTAAGTTGTTCAACTGTAATAAACTCATGCTCTGAGTGACCGGTGTAGCGCTTGCCTGGCATTGATGGCCCAAACGATACTGCATTATCAAATAACTTGGCATTGGTACCGCCACCAATAGATACAAATCCAGCCTCTTGATCACCGGTAAAGTGTTTAAAAATATCTAATAATGCTTGTGCATGAGGTGCGCTGTCGAGCAACATTGGCGTGCCAATCACCACATCAACACCAGATAACTTTACGTTATTTCTCACTTGCCAATTACTCAGTGCGGTATCAATTTGCGTACGCAATACCGCTTCATCTTTACCCATTGGGCGACGTAAATTCACAGCGAGTGTGAGTTCATTACCATTACGTTCAATAAGCGTTGGTGCTACTGTCATAGGTCCCATAAAGTCATGTTTATAAGCAATATCACCAAACTGTTTGCCATGTATATCAAGACCAATTAGCTGATTAATAAACGCAATTACTTGGCCATCACTGTTATTCTCAAGCTCAACACCTTTAAAAACTTCTGCTAAGTAAGCAATGGCGTTAACCCCAGATTCTGGCTCTGATGAATGAGCAGACAACCCTTTTACGCTGATAACAACACTATCAGCTTGCTCGCTAAAGTTAAATTCCACAGCGTTAAGCGCACTCGCTGCATGTTTAAGTTTGCTGACTAACGCAGTATCGGCGTTATGTAACACCACACTCGCATCTTCTGGTATTTGGCTTTTAAAAGCGCCGCCAGTAAGTTCACTTACATACACTCCTGTTTGTGCTGAGGTAGCATTAAACGTTGGTGCAATTAAGCTCCAACCTTTTTCCGCGACAACCACCGGGTATGACGCATCAATAGTAACCGCATATTTAGGCTGCTGATAGCTTTTCATAAACTCTTCAAGCGGACCCCAATCAGATTCTTCAGCTAAGTAAATCATCAACTCAATACGATTATTAAGTGTGATCTGTTGATCTTTTATAGCTTTCATTGCATATAAAGCGGTCGCGATAGCACCTTTATCATCTTCTGTTCCACGCGCAATTAATTTACCTGGCTCTGAGGTACTATCTATTTCAAACGGGCTTTTTTTCCACTTACTTGCGTTGGCAGGTTGCACATCGCCATGGGTTACTATGGTTACCTTTTCAGTTTGTTGCCCCATACCAATAAGTACGGTGTAACCTAAATCTTGGTAATCAAAACCAAGTTCAGCAGCTTTCATTTTTAACAAAGCTTTAAAGCCAATAAAGTCGGGATTATCAGGAGTATTGATGCCGTCTTTATTAACCGTCGGGAATGATACTAAATTAGCTAAGGTATGAATTTGCGCACTTTGGTAGGTATTTACAGCATAATCAGCAACGCTGTCATTAATCTTATTTAATTTTGCATGTGCGTTAAAGGCCAATAAAGCGATACTAGCTAAAGCTAATTTTTTCAAAACAAGTCCCATTCAATTAACAACTAAGAATCACAATTATAACGCTCTGGCTTAATAACGAACAATGCTTTGCGATAGACCGACAACTTATTATTAATAAAACATAGAGCAAAGCAGCTAGGTAAATAATAGGCTGTAAGAAACTTAAGGTTTCATCTGATCAACCATTTCAACAAAACGTTTAACCCCTTGCGTAATTTCACTTAACCCTTGAGATACTTCTAAAATACTTTCTTGCCCTTCGTTTGCAATACCAGCGACAGATCCTAATAGTTCATCCATTTGACTTATCAACGCTTGAGTTTGCTCAACGACACGGCCTATCTCTGCGGTCGATTCTGCGGTATTACTTGCAAGTGTGCGCACCTCATCAGCAACGACAGCAAAGCCACGTCCAGCTTCACCAGCTCGAGCAGCTTCAATTGCAGCATTAAGTGCAAGTAAGTTTGTTTGATCTGCAATAGATCGAATAGTAACCACAATATCAACTATACTTTTAGACTGTATTTTAAGCTCTTTCCCTGTTGCCGTTGCATTATTAACTCGTTCAGCAATGTTTTTTGATGTTTCAACAGCTAAGCCTAAAATATTTACTGCATTGGAAGTTACTTGACTGGTTTCCTCTGAAATAGTCGCAGCTTGATCAATCGTGTTAAATGCTAAGTTAACGCGCTCTGTTATGTCTGATGCAAACTTAATAACTTTATATACCTTACCGTTTTCATCAAAGATTGGATTGTAAGTTGCCTCAAGCCACAAAATGCGACCATCTTTGCTAAATCTCTTAAAACGACCTGAATTAAATCGTCCCTTACTAAGGCTCTGCCAAAACTCTGGATTTTTAAGATAAAACTCTTTATCACAAAATATTTTATGATGTTTTCCTTTTACTTCTTCAAGTGAATAATGAACGGTTGATAAAAAGTTTTCATTAGCATCTAAAATATTTCCTTGTGTATCAAACTCAATGACTGCTAACGATAGATCTAGCGCATTAAGAATTGCATCTTTGTTCTTCAACACATTATTTATAGTCGTGATGTCATTGGCAATTTTAATAACTTTACTTACGCTGCCATCATCTTCTACAACTGGAAAATAATTTGCTTCTAAATAAATAGGAACCTTAGTTTTTGTAAAACGTAAAAAAGTACCACCAAATGATTTACCCGCACTTAAATCTTGCCAGAAATGGCGATAGTCCTCAGAATTTACATAGTCTGAATCACAAAATATTTTATGATGTTGGCCAACAATCTCACTAAGCTTAAACCCCATTACATCTAAAAAATGTTTATTAGCATCAACAATGATGCCATCCACTGTAAAACTAATAAAAGCTATATTAGATTTAATTGCATTTAGCTCTTTTTGAGCCTGAGAGGTCATTGGGTCAGTTTGTTTATGTTTATCTAAAACAGCATTCTTTGACTTAAAAAACATCATTTTATCCTTTGACTGTATCATTCTTATTAGCTATTTAAATCATAGAATTAACAACACTACTCTTTAACAGCCACACTTTAATTGTGACTACTATTCACTACCATTTAGTAACAAAAATCAATAATATCTAATAGTTGAGAATTTTAAAAAGAGCAAGATTAGTCATCAAATTAGTAAGGGGTATTACAGAAAACGCAGGAGATATAAACGATAATATTATAGGGATAGTTGAGTTTCTAAAATAAATGAGCTATCAGTAAATCTTGTTACTTTTGAGCAACTAAATTTTTAATGTGTTAGAGCATTTAAAATGCCCACATAACAAACATTTTATAAATTTATTAGTCATATTTGCATACAACGAAGTATAATGCGCATCTTAAAATTATGGGGTCGATCATGAATCGCAGAAAGAAAATCGTTACAAAGTTTAATAACAAAGATAAGCGCGCAAATGCAAAATTACATAAAAGTAATAAGCCTGCTTATGTGTCTAAAGCTGAACGTGAAAGATTGGCTTTACTTGTTGAGGAACAACCAGTTGCTTTAGTAAATGATGAAGCGAATTGATAAACCAATAAAAACATAAACTTGAGATTTAAGTAAAACAAAAGTTAATAAATAGTTGCAAATTGCACATCTAACTGTAATATTGAATATTCAGCAACAATGCTGAAACACACCAATAATCACTTAGGAGGCATAAATGAACAAACTATTTATTATCGCTCCTAGTGCTCCTCAAGAATGTTCTGTCAACTATCATTTAAGTGAATGGTTCGACGAATAAAAAAACCTGAATAATTTAAAAGCAATAATGCCTCGCAGTAGGAAGGCTTCTATGTAATTAAAATTCAGGTAACAATAATGAAAAGAAAACTCTCAATTCTTAATGGATCACTAGCCGCGTGCATGTTTTTTTCGTTTGCAAGCAATGCTTGCTTAACAAACGAAGTTGAATCAAACGACACTGAAAGCAATGCAAATACCCAACTTTGTAGTAATACCACCGTTGCAGGCTCGTTGAGCCGCAATGATACTGATTGGTTTAGCTTTGAAGTAACTCAAGTCGGGCCTATTGAGGTCAGCCTTGAGCACAACACTAACGATGATTTTGACTGGGCATTATACCAAGAAACAGGATCTGCTGTTGCCGAAGGGGCAACTAGCAATGTACCAGAAACAGGCAGTTATAGTGCACAATCAACGGGTACTTATTATGTAAAAGTAACGCGTTACTCCGGTACAGGTTGGTACGATTTAACGGTCAATTTTGGTGAAGGTAGTAACACCGGTGGCGGAAGTGGCAGCGGTGATTGTGGCTATAGCTCTCGCCCTGCAAAGCCAGGTTCATTACAAGCATATTTACAAGGTGGCAGTGCTGATTCATGCAACACATTAACAGCTGATCAAGGTGCTGTATTACTGATGGGCGGTGGCAGCGATGTTGATCAAGCATTTAGTAATCGCGTTGCTAACCATGTTGGCAGCGGTGCCGATGTTGTTGTGCTTAGAACCTCTGGTACTGACGCTTATAACGATTATTTACTGAACTTAATGAATGCCGACTCAGTAGAAACACTGATCATTGATACTCGCAACAAAGCGAATGATGACTATGTTGACTGGGCTATCCGCAGCGCCGAATTTGTATGGATTGCAGGCGGTGACCAATCTGATTATCTTAATCAATGGCAAGGTACAAAAGTACAAACCGCTGTGCAACACGTTTTTGATAAAGGCGGTGTCGTTGGCGGAACGTCTGCAGGCATGGCGTTAATGGCAAACAGTGTGTACGACCCTGATGGCGTTGCTGGCGCAGTATCAGATGAAGTAGTCACTGACTTTTGCCACGAAACACTTAACTTCAGCAGTCGATTTATTGATGTGCCTGTATTAAACAACAGCTTAACCGATACGCACTTCCAAGAACGTGACAGAATGGGGCGCGCCATCGTGTCTTTAGGCCATCACAGCAATCAGTATTTTTCTATTGCAGCCAGTGAGGCAACCTCACTGCTCATCGATGCCTCTGGTACAGGTGTTGTTGACGGCAGCAATGAAGTTTACATCTTTAAAGAAACGGCTAATACACAAAGAGTGACATTGCAATGTGGCAGTGCAGTTAACTATCAAAATATTAATAGAGTAAAGCTACTACCTGGTGATAATTACAATGTGGTTAGCCACGCTCATAATGGTATGCAACTAGACGTGAGCATTAATGGTAATAACAATAACTTCTACTCCCCTATCAATCCTTATTAATTCCCCCAGTTAAGAGCCCTTTGGGCTCTTTTTTATTTAAAAAGCAACTTGAGCAATTTCAATCAGGCAGGCATTCTCTTACTTTGTCACACTGACGCCACTTCTGAATAAAAGTATAACGAGTAACTATGAAAAACACGCACCTACAGCGCATCCATCATGTCTGTGGTTACGTATACCCAAACCACCTCAAGATGCAAGTTTCAGTTGGAATTAAAAGCGATTTAGGCAAGGCATTGATTGCAAGTAATAGTGGTTCTATTATTAAAATTAATAACGCAGTATAAATCGCTTTTAAACCAACCCGTTGGGCGTTTCACAGGCACATACTCTCATCGTTGTTACTTCTTAAAAGGGACTGCCATTCTTGCAAAGTAACGCCTTGATATTAAGCACCTGTGAAACGCTGAATTCTGCATCTTGAGGTGGCTTGGGTATAAACCATATTGATGAGCCACTTACATTAGATAGTTTAAGTGCCGTTGCCTATTGTTCTAAATTTCATTTTCATCGTTTATTTATCTCAATAATGGGGGTAAGCGTTACTAAGTACACGCAATTTGCTCGCTTAAAGCGCGCCTCTTATCGGCTTGCTTTTGAGCATCACAAACGCATTATTGATATTGCATTAGAGGCAAGTTTTGAAAGTCCTGAAGCTTTTAGTCGTGCTTTCAAACGTGTTTTTGCTCAATCCCCAACTCAATTCAGAAGCACACCAAACTGGCCACATTGGCATGCGCAGTTTGACTTTAAAATACCTGAATTAAAGGTTAGTAATATGAAAGTAGAAATTGTTCACTTTGCACCGCAAGCTGTTGCGTTGCTTACCCACAACGGTTCGGCCACTAAGCTTATGGAAACAGCCGCACAGTTTATTAAATGGCGAAAAGAGTCAGGCTTATCACCGGTAAAAACCAGTGATACTTATGGCATCCCTTATAGCGATCCTGCGGTGACTGACGACAACGATTTTCGCTTTGACTTCGCCGGCAGCGTCAAGCAACCAATTAGCGATAATCAATATGGCGTAAGGAATGGTGAGATCCCGGCAGGTCGCTGCGCTTTAGTCAAGCACTTTGGCAGTCATGACACTATCAGCGACACTGTTTATTATCTATATCGTCAATGGTTACCAAACAGCACTGAAGAAGTTAGAGATTTTCCGTGCTTCTTTCATTACTTAAATCTCATTCATGAAGTAGATGAGTGTGATTTAATAACTGATATTTACTTGCCGCTAAAATAATAATTAACCGCAGAGGCAAAATCTCATTATTGCCTCTTCGTTCTGTATTCATACTATTACAATTTCACACCTTCAAGCCGTTTAAAGCCAAGGAACTAAAATAATGCGTATAACGGATCGCTACATAGCCAACCACAGCGCTTGCTACTAGCAATTCAACTACCGCTAAATGATGTATTTGGTTTATAAACTGTACATCAACATTCATAGTTAGCATCCAATCCGCGAGTTTAAATAACGCCGTAGCACCAATGACCATGGGAAAGGTAAATGCAGCAAACCCAGGGCAAAACCTACGGCGTAGTAATTTAAAAAATGCCGTATAAATAATTAATGTCATTAGTATGGCAATACCAAATAACCCTCCAATTATCACTGGCGACGGCTGGGTCACTACAGTGAAATACCCCGCCAACGATAAGCTTGCCGGCGCCGCTAATATAGCTAATGTGGGCTGTGCAGCATCAGGAATTTGCTCAGCAAATATTATCCGGTAAATCATTAACGGCAACATAACTGCGTACATTAACATGCCAAAATAAAGTGCTGCTTGTGCTAAAAACAACAGTGCTGGGTTACCCGAGAACGCGACATCGGCAACAATAATACCCACCGGTGGTACAAACCAACTTGGCACCATGTGCTCAATTTTAAACTCACGAACACGATGAATAATAAAGCTCAATAAAAATCCCAAGTGCAATAAAAATGCGCCTACCCAAAGCACATCGCCAGCTACAGAGTTAACATGCCCTATCGAATTAGATACCACCAACGTTGCCATAGCAAAAGTAGGCACAACGCTACCTACAACAGGGTGCGCTAAATCGGCCTTTAATAAGTGTGGGTACAGTAAAAATTTTAAGCCAAGTATTAATAATAATGCGCTCGCAATTGCCGCCCCAGTGTATTGCGCTGCGCCATTTACATTAAACATATTTTCCCAAGCCCAACCAAGGCTGGCTATGCCTAATGCTAATCCACCCATTGGGGTAGGTGCGGTTATTACTTTGGCTTTTATATAATTAAACATGTTTATACTCCACACTCACTGTTTATCTTATAAAGAAGTTTAACCTTGCATTTTGTTTAGTTAAATCTAATTATATAGAACACATGTTCATAAAAATTAAACACCAAGCTCATGAATATTTCTCTTAAACAACTTAAAGTGTTTGTAGGTATTACTCAGCATGCAACACTTACCGCAGCCTCTGAGCGGCTTTACTTGTCTAAAGCGGCGGTGAGCATGGCGCTTAGCGAGCTTGAAAAGCAGTTAGGTCACCCACTGTTTGACCGAGTAAATCATCGCTTAATTTTAAATCAAGAAGGGCAAAAATTACTGCCCTTAGCCGATGAATTACTGCACAGAGCAAATGATATTAATACGCTTTTTTCGTCCCACGCAAAAGCCAGCGGCACCTTAAAAATAGGTGCCAGCGATACCATTGGTAATCATGTGTTACCCTCTATACTTAGTGGATTTCGCCAACAACAGCTGCATTATTCACAGCAAGTTTTTATTTCAAATTCTGAGCTTATTTGTCAAAAACTGCGCGATTTTGAACTCGACATTGCACTAATAGAGGGCCAAGCCCAGCAAAGCGACTTAGTCTCAACCGTGTTTAGTAAAGACACTATGTGTATTATTGCGCCGCTGTCCCACCCTTTAGCTAAAAAACCACAGCTTAGTTTTAATGACTTAGCAAACAGCGAATGGGTATTAAGGGAAGCCGGCTCTGGTTCACGCTCATTCTTTTTACAAAACCTCGCTACACATATCGATAATTGGAGCCAAAGTTTTGAGCTCAATACCACAGAGGCATTGATCAACAGCGTTGCTGAAGGGTTAGGGCTGGGATGTTTATCGTCACTCGCGGCACAATACGCTTTACAAGATGGCCGCGTTACAAAACTTAATTTAAATCACCCTATGCAAAGGCAATTTTGGTTAGTAATGCATAAAGACAAATATAAAAACCCGTTGCTAACGCAGTTTATAGATTTTTGTGATCAGCTATAATGTAGCCATGCTAAACATCATGGCTACATTTAGGTAGTTTACTTAAAATGCGTAGCTGATACCGGCATTAACCGAGCGACCTTGTCCTGCTAATTGGCTAAAGCCTTGGCCTTGATCCACATTAAAATGGGCAATACTGACTCCGCCTAAAGGCTGCTGGTAGTATTCGTCAAGTAAATTAGTAATTGCCAACTTAACTGTTAGCTTATCCCATGTCGCCTTGGTTGCTAAATTCACTAAGCTATAGTTGGCTGATAGATTTTCAATACGACGCGGATCTACACGCGTTTTACTATCTACCCACTCCCAGCTTAATGAGTTTTGCCATTTACCGAGTTGTTGCTCAAGGGCTATTTTGCTGTGCAGTGGCATTATTTGATATAACGGCTCATCACTGTCATCACGCTCGCCATGGGTGCTAGTAAGCGCGGCGGTTAAATCCCATGTGCCTGCATTTTTACTATCAACAACACGAATAATACCTTCAAGCTTAGTGCCATAAAGTGTGGCGTCTAAATTGGTAAATTGCAGGGTATTACGCACAGTTAATGCCTTATCTGTGCGGTTAGTACTGCCAACAACAGTAACATCAATATAATCATTTACTTGGGTATACCAAGCGTTAGCTGTTATTTGCCACTGACCACCTTTTGCCGATTTAGTGTAACTGGTGCTGATGGTATGCGCGGTTTCGGCTGCTAAGTCTGGGTTACCAATATAACCATTACCATCACCAAACCAACCAATCATACTGGTCGACATTGTGCTGACACCCCAGCTATAACGTTCATATAAATTAGGCGCACGATTTTTACGTGCTAAGCCAAATTGTAGTTCATCTTCATTCGTAATTTGGTAGCGTAACAATAGGCTGGCATCCACAAGCGTGTCACTGCGCGCGCGATCCATGGCATTAAACTCTTTTGCAGCATCTTTATTTGGATCTGCCATATTCATTGCTGGCATACTTCCCATACCTGACATTCCATTCATGCCATCACCCATGTCTGAATATGGCTGCACTTCACCGGTATCCGTTTGCACATATTCAATACGCGTACCAGCAGAGACCCACCACTTGTTATTTAGCTGCTTTTGCAGCTCAGCAAAACCGGTGTAGCGGTCACGTTCACCGTCATTAATATTTACATAGTCGTTAGGCCCCATCATCATTGAGCCTTCAATCGCAGGCCACCAATCATCAATGCGGTAACCATAGTATTCTTGGCCGAGCAGTAATACAGTGTCAGCATCAAAGTCTAAACGCCAATTAAGTTGATAACTGATATCTTGCGCGTCGGTATTCATCGGCATCATGCCGGTTTTTTCAGCGCTGAAAAAACCCATTTCGTGCTTTACATCATTAAAGTTTATTTGCGCTCGAAACTCACCACTTTCAAGCTGGCGTTTATACTGAGTGACTATGCCATAACTGGTGTTATCCGTCATATCCATATATTGATTAGCAAAGCCCTGAAAGGGTATTTTTTGATGCGTTAATTTAACCACTAGCTGTTGTTTTTCATCTCGCAGCGCTGCTGTTAATGCATGATTTTGCACGCGATATAGAGTATCTAATACTAAATCACCATTACCATCGTCATAACTATCAGCGTCTTCAAAGGCACCTTGATAATTTAAACTAAAGCTGTCACTGGCAAGTCGTGCGCCAACACCAACCGCTTGCGCATTATTTACACTGCGATACTGCGCCGACACATAACCTGAATGCCACACTAACATATCACTCTCACCATATTGCGGAGCAATGGTGTTTACTACAATAACGCCGGCAATGTTATCGCCACCAGCGCTTACTGGCGAAATACCTGCAATCACTTGATAAGACGATAGCTGATTAGCCGAAATATAAGATAATGGTGGGTTCATCTGATTGCCACAGGCCGCAGTAATATCTGCGCCATCGACCAGTACTTTAACTCTATCGCCCATCATGCCATTTAATATAGGTAAACTAGAAATGCCACCTGCCGCAGAGAAATCCACCCCCAACTCAGTTAAAAGCTGTTCAGCAGAACCTAAATTTGCATGGCTGTTAACGTTTTGGCCCTGTACTTCAATCACTTCAATTGAATCATCAGCCAGTACATAAGGAGAGACTAAACTCGCAATGCAAAGTGCTAACGGAGAAAGTGCATAACGTGAATTGATAGGTGGATTGTGGTTGCTCATTTTATTCTTTAATTACAGCAGGTTTAAGATAAGCAAAGTATATAACTTGACGACAACACTGAACACGCGACAAATTGTCGCACCCCAAGCTCTGACTCGATGTTTATTGTTCTTATTTTAAACACGCTAATAACTTTTAAAAGGCTGTTAGAACACTAAAAACATAAAATAGCCACAACCACTGAAAATTTATTTTTCATCAGCATGCCGCTTAATAACCAAGGTGAATATATCAAGTCATTGAAAATTAGAACGTTCCTATTCAGCCAAAAACACTGCAATCTAAAATCGTATTTTCTGCTCTAAATACACTGTTTTTAGTGCAAGACGCTGACTTATTTTTATCATACAATCGCGGTTTAATTGGTTCTTCAAAATTGCAGTTTCCTGCTTTTTATTAAATAAATCATTCATATTTTGTCGTCAGTCTTTTTACAAGGGTTATCTATGTCACCTGAACCTAGCGTCGTGAACAATACGCTAAGCACTACCGCTATTTTGTTAGTACTTGCACTGGGTACTTTTATTTTAGGATTATCGGAATTTTCGATGATGCCGATGCTGCCATTGTTTAGCGAAACATTTGCCTCAACACCAGCACAAAGCGGTTATACCATTAGCGCCTATGCGATTGGCGTAGTGATCGGCGCACCGTTTTTTATGATCACCACAGCAAACATGCGCAAGCGTAATGCTTTGCTATTATTTGTGTCGATGATGTTTATATTTAACGGCTTAAGCGCATTTGCTAATTCGTTAGAGCAGCTTATATTATTTCGCTTTTTAAGTGGTTTACCCCACGGAGCTTATTTTGCTGTTGCCATTTTATTAGCCGCAGATATAGCACCTACCAATAAACGCGCCAGCTTTATGTCTAAAGTATTTATGGGCCTTACCATAGCAACGATTGTTGGCGTGCCTATGGTTACTTTAGTCGGTCAAAATTTTAGTTGGCGTTATTGTTTAGCGGGCACCGCAGTGCTGGCACTTGTTGCGTTAATTCTAATTGTAAAGTTCATACCAAACACAAAAAATTCAGCCCCTTCGTCGTTATTAAGCGAGTTGAGCGTACTGAAAAATAAGCTGGTTTGGTCAATTTTAGGGATCATTATTGTTGGCTTTGGCGGGGTGTTTTGCATTTATACTTATATTGCCGATACAATTTTAGTGGTCACTCACACACCAGCCTACACTATATCAATTGCAATGGTTATGTTCGGTATTGGTTGCACGCTGGGCAACTATATTTTAGGTAAGGCAGCTGATCATTCGCCCCTTAAAACCACTGGTATAGCACTTGTTGGCGCAATCGTTTTTGCTACAACTTATGTAATGGCAAGCCATAACATTTGGTTACTTTATGCGGTTATATTTTTTATTGGCTTTAGTGTCGGACTTGGCACAGTTATCCAAACTATGTTGATGGATGTATCTCCCCATGGGCACGCAATGATTGGCGCACTTGTACAATGCGCATTCAATACTGCAAATGCAATTGGTCCTTGGGTTGGCGGCTTAGCAATTGCACAAGGCGCGCAACCTAATCAAACCGGCTATGTCGCCGCAGTGTTATTTGCTGGTGGATTTATCATGTGGTTACTGAGTGCATTGCAAATGGGTAAACAAAAACCGCAACTAGTTGCCCCATAAACAGCGCTACACTCTGCGTACTTAAAGTACGCAGAGTGTAGAATTTATATCTCTTCATCTTGAAAGATATCTTCAATTTTTAATTTAAATAAACGAGCTGCTTTAAACGCTAACGGTAAACTAGGATCGAACTTGCCTTTTTCGATAGCATTCACCGTTTGCCTTGATACATCAAGTAGCTCTGCTAATTTTGCCTGAGTAAGGTCATGCTCCGCGCGCAATACTTTAAGGCGGTTTTTCATTCTTCGTCCTCAGCGCCAAGTTGTTTATTTATCACTACGACAGACACTAAATAAGTTATCCCCATAAACATCACTAAATGAGAAATCCCTTGTCGAAACGAAATTACCCCGCTCGTTTGTAATACCGAGTATGCTAAACCAAATACTAAACTCCCTCCTAAGGTAATCGCCATTGCATTTAAATGTAACCGTTGCTGCAATTCATCTAAGCCAGCTAAATGGCGTTTATTTGCCATAATCATCATAATACCTGCGCAAACATTGACCATAATTGCCACTATACTAAGTAGCGTGTTCTGCTCGCCCCACAGCAATAATGGCCCGAATGACGCAAGCGCCAAAGTTAAAACCCATGCCAGAGTCCACTTTGCTAAATAAACAGTGTTTAGTTTGTTGCGTTGTTTGAATGTTAATCCTGTTTGTTGTTTCATGCTCTCGCCTTTTTAGTCAAGTAAACTTGACTAAGTATTGTTGAGGCTCACAGAAAAGTCAAGCAGGCTTTACATAAAGTAATGTAAGATAGACATCACTTGAACTGTAACTGTTTAATAAAGCTTTTTAACGTTTAACTCAGAATATTGTATTAACTTATTGCTTGCAGTAGGATAAAACAAAGCTGTTTAAAGCAACCTCAATTTTAAAAATAACAATGATGAGCCCTGCATGCGTAAATCTGTTTTCTTTGTCGGTGAATGGCAAGTAACACCTGCCACCAATAGCTTACGACGAGGTGCGCAAGTCAAACAACTTGAGCCCAAAGCGATGGATGTTTTATTGTTATTATGCGAAAAACAAGGAGAATTAGTTAGCAGTGACGAGATCATTAACCATTGTTGGCGCACTGTTGCGGTGGGCGATAATCCATTGCACAAAGTTATCACGCAATTACGTAAAGCATTTGACGACAAAGCCAGTGATCCGCAATACATAGAGACAATCCGCAAGCGCGGCTACCGCGTTATCGCCAAAATAGAGCTGCCTCTCGATGAAGAACAAAAAGCCAGCCATATAAAATGGCAAGGCAGCTCACCCTTTGTTGGCTTAAGCGCGTTTACTCCCAATGAAGCCGATGTTTTTTTTGGCCGCAGCAAGCAAATAAACACACTATTACAACGGGTATCGGCACAAATAAGTTTTGGCCGTGCTTTTAGCTTATTGCTCGGCTCTAGTGGCTCAGGTAAATCATCTTTAGTCAATGCAGGTATATTACCGGCATTAATGAGTGAATCAGGCTTTGATGGCTTTCGGGTTGAGTCATACTGCCAACTTGATTTTGCTGATATAACTAAAGATCGGTTATTTCTCGATTTAGCCTCTACCCTACTTGATTTAGAAATCAACGACGCCCCGGTGCTTAGTGATATGAGTGCCGACACCTTGAGCGAGTTATTACAAAACGCGCCCGAGCAAGTTATTGAGGGTTGCCAAATGGCTGTAAAGCAAAGCCAAACAGCCCATATAAAACCGTATTTATTTTTATTTATCGACCGCCTTGAAGTATTACTGTCGTCGCCAGTATTTAGCGAGCAAGAGCGCAGCCAGTTTTTAACAATTATAGAGTTACTGGCCACCAGTAACTGCATGATTATATTTAGCGCCTGTCGAAATGACTTTTATCCGCAAGTGGTTAATCAACCTAGCTTAATGGCAGGCAAAGCCAATGGCGCCCATTTTGACTTACTGCCGCCAACTCGCGCTGAATTAAAACAGATGATCCGCCTGCCAGCTTTAGCCGCAGGGCTTAGTTGGCAGCTTGACCCTGAGCACCAAACACCACTGGATGAAATGCTCTGTAACGACACCGCCAATAACCCCGATGCCCTGCCAATGCTGCAATACACTTTGCAACAACTGTACTTACAGCGCAGCGAAAACGATGAGCTATTAGTCTCTGAATATCAAGCATTGGGCGGTATTGAAGGCGCGATTGGTAAAAAAGCCGAGCACGTTTTTACACAACTGCCCAAGCAACAACAATCCCAGCTGAGCTTGGTATTATCAAAACTCATTACCCTGCACGCTGATGGCGAAACCCTCACCAGCCGCGCAGCCCGTTGGGATGAACTCACCACCCCAGCACAAACACAACTTGCACAAGCGATGGTCGATAGCCGCTTATTTGTGTCGCACCTTAAAAACGAGCAAGCCTGTTTTAGTTTGGCACACGAAGCGCTACTACGTCAGTGGCAACGTGCCATAGACTGGATAAACCAACACCAACAAAGCTTAGCCATTAAAAGTCGCTTGCAAATCGCCACCGAGCGCTGGTTAAACGAGCAAAAACATGCCGACTTTTTATTAGCGCAGGGCAAGCCATTACAAGAAGCACAAAGCCTGATAAATAACGTTATGTTTAGCCTCAGCGCTGCTGAACTAAGTTTAATTAAAGCATCAAACCGCAGGGCAAAACGTAAAAAAAGAGTGTTACAAGCCACCGCGGTTGCCCTTATTTTACTCAGTTTTATAGCCACCTTTATGAGCGTACGCAGCTACCACGCTGAGCAAGTCGCGCAGCAAAAACGCTTAGAAGCCGAAAGCCTACTTGGCTTTATGGTGGGTGAATTTGCCGATAAACTGCGTAGCGTTAAACGTATGGATTTGCTCGATGGTATTAGCAATAAAGCGCTGGAGTACTTTACCAATCAAGCAGAAGAGCCCAGCTCTCTTTTTAGTTTTAACGACCAAAAAAAAGAATTTAACAACCGCTTTCAATATGCACAAACCCTTGAGGCAATGGGGGAAGTCGCCTATTCCCGCGGCAAAACCAGTGAGGCCTATACCGCGTTTGAAAACGCCCGCACTCGCCTTGAAGCACTCTTAAAAATACAACCAGATAATTTAGAACTATTAACGCTTGCGGGCGCAAATGCTTTTTGGTTAGGCCAGCTTCATTATGATAAAAGTGATTACGCTGCCACAGAGCCAATGTTTAAAAAATACCACGCTTATAGTGAAACAATGTATTCATTAGCACCCAATGACTTTAACTCCATTATGGAGCTATCGTATTCACATAACTCATTAGGCTCCCTGTATTTAAATCAATTTAACTACCAAGCCGCAAAGCAAAATTTTACACAGTCGCTAGCTCTAAAAAATAAAGCCCTTGAACTGAAACCCAACAATAAAAATTTGCTACGCGATAGGGCCGATACTCTTAGTTGGCTTGCCAGTACAGAGGAAAAATTAGGAAACTTTAATGATACGCTTACTATGTTTAATAGTGCAGCGAACGAACTAAGTACCATGCTGAGTAAGTACCCTAATGACGCTAGTTTATATAAGGGGCTTGCGTCAAATTACATACAACAAAGTTATTTGTTAAGTTACTTTACTGACAAAAGCGCAGCTTATAAAAAAGCCGAGCAAGCAACAAACACGATTAACCTTGCTCGTTTACAAGACCCAGAAAACAACCAATTTCAACGTTCCTATTTTCGCTTTTTAGCTTTGCAATTAGCGTTATCTGATGACAAAAAAATCAATAGTAAAATAGACGAAATACTGAGTTTTATAGCTCAAGAGAAGTTTAACAATACAGTAATAATTAATACCCAAATAAGCTTGATTGAGTATTTTTTACAACGAGGCTTTTACGAAAAAGCTAAAACACTGTTAATAGCACTTGAACAAAGTGACGATTATAAAGAGCAAGTAAATCGACTTAATGAAAATGATTCGGGGTCAATTTTAGCAATAGTAAATTTAATTAATGCTAAACTAACCTCAAATAAAGAAGAAAGAAAAATATATTGCCAAAATGCACTCATTGCTTTGGGAGATAAAAAAAATAAAAGCATATATCATACCTTCCCTCTTATTCAAGCGCATATTTGCTTAAATAAAGAAGCCGAGATTACAGAATTAAAAAACAGCCTAATTAATTTGGGCATCAGTAACTTTGAACTATAACAATCGAAAAGGAAAAAACATGCTTCCAACTTTAACGCCATATATATTTAACGTAGACATTACTATAAACGATAATGACGAAGCCATAATAACTTACTATGAAAATGACAAAGTAGTGAGCGGTGGTGGCAGCGTTGTAGATGCCAACTCAATTGGCCTTTATATTATTAAAAATCATCCTAGCAATGAAGGCATCACGTTTTTTGATGTAGAGTTCTCTGAAGTTGAAGGCTTTGAAGAGTCTTGCGCTAAAGAAGACTTTGCAGGCGCATTAATAAAAGGGGGGAGAGCCATTTGTGTTTATGATTCAAATGAAAATACTGGCCGTACTTGCATGCGTTTTGTAGTAGAACGTGACGGTAAAACTTATAAAAGCCCAGACCCGCAAGTAGAAAACGATAGAAAACCTAACTAAAACAAGCTAATAATGCCTGAATACTTTGCACAGGTTAGTTAAAACCTGTGCAAATTTAAAAACAAAACAATAAAAATCAACATGTTAAAACCAGAAGATTACCAGAAGGTTTATTTGCACTTTTTTAAGTAAATTTATAGACACCAAAAACGTATAGCAAAGCGTAGGGATCAAACGTGTCTAAGCAAACAAATACTAACAACCATACACTTAATGCAAATAAGCAATCAGCTGCTATTGGCAAAACCCTTTCTGCCTGTCTTTCTCACTTACAGTTTGGTGCCTTGATTGAACTGTTTAATGGTACCGCCGAAGGCATTTTTGTTATCGATGAGCAAGGCACGTTTGAGTTTGTTAACCCGATGGCGGCGCAGCTTTTAGGTGACTCTCAGCAGTCGCTGATTGGGCAAAGCTTGCTACAATTTTTACACGAAACTGATCGTGATAAATACATGTATACGTTACTAAACTGGTTAGATATAAAAGATACTCGCCTTAACTTTGGTCCTAATGAAGTAAAAATAAATAAAGCGGATGGCAATATAATTGAGGCCGACTTATCTATTTCTAATATGCCTTCAAGCATTGCGTCAGCGCAAAAACTTTATGTATGCATATTACATGATTTAAGTATTCACAAAGCAATATATAATAAATTAAAAGTACAAGCATCAACAGATCATTTAACTGGGCTTGCTAATCGCTTCACGCTAGATGAATCATTAAAACAATACTGGCAAGAAAGTATTCAAAGCCACCAGCCATTAACTAGTATATTAATTGATGTCGATCATTTTAAGAGGTTCAACGATACCTACGGCCATATTAAAGGCGATAAGTGCTTACAAAAAATAGCCAAGGTTATTTTGCAATGTATACCATCAAGAGATTGTTTAGCCGCTCGCTATGGCGGTGAAGAATTTGCTGTTATTCTGCCACGTTGCAACCGTGATAGTGCCGCCGTTGTTGCCAGACATATTCAACAACAAATTAATGCGATGTCATTTACTGATATTGGCCTACCGCCAGAAGTTAAAGTAAGTGTGAGCCAAGGTATTGCCTGCGAATTTGATAACCAATACCGCACCTGCGAAGCGCTAATATGTGCCGCTGATACGGCTTTATATAGAGCAAAATCTGACGGCAGAAATAAAATTAGTATTAGTGCTTAATACGCTATAACGGTAAATAATTTGTCTATCAGTTACAGCTCGCTATTACTTTTTGCAGATAGAACTGCAACTTGTAAATAAAACACACTAACAGTTACATAAGACGCAAAATATTAACAATTAAGGTACATTGCTACTATGGTATTCTGATCTATTCTTTGTTGAGTAAACATTTTATTAGTAAAATGTTGTTGGTTAAAATCAACATACTCAAGGGATTACTATATGGCTAACTTAAAAAAACTGCCCCTACATTTAGCAATATGCAGTACATTTGCTTTTCAAGTAAGTGCCATTGCAGCAGAGCAACCAACTAGCGAAAACGAAGTAAAAGATATTGAAGTTATTTCGGTCACCGGCACACGTCGTAGTTTACGCAGCCTGTCGGAAAGTACAGTTCCTGTAGACTTGCTAACCAGTCGTGATCTAGCAACCACAGGCCAACTAGAAATAAGCCAAGTGCTTGCAGCCCAATTACCTAGCTTTAACTACCCAAGTGCAACCCTCGCTGATGGTACTGACCATGCAAAACCTGCAGTATTAAGAGGCCTAGCTCCCGATCACACCTTAGTACTTGTCAATGGTAAACGCCGTCATTCTGGTGCTTTATTAAACTTAGGCGGCACCGTTGGCCGCGGCTCTACTGCCGTTGATTTAAATAATATTCCAACCTCTGCAATTAAACGTGTTGAAGTACTGCGTGATGGTGCAGCTGCGCAATATGGCTCAGATGCCATTGCTGGTGTGATTAATATTGTACTCAAAGATGCCGATGAAGGCGGTAGTGTAAGCTACACCTATGGTGAGTACGACACACAAATGGCGGGCTCTCCTCAGTTACTCAGCACCAGTGCTGATGCGCAAGGTAATTTAAGCTTTGCCAAAGGCGAAGACCGTAAAGTAAACGATGGTATTACCCGAACTGCAAGTGCCAATGCGGGCTTTTCGCTTAGCGAGAATGGCTTTATCAATATCTCAATTGAAACCCGTAACAACGAGCCAACTAACCGCTCAGGTATTGATGAGCGAGAACAATATAATCGTGATGAAAACGGCGCGCTTGATCCAAAAGAGCTGACGTTTGACCGTTATAATCACCGCTTTGGTAAAGCCGATGTTGAAGATATCGCGCTATTTTATAATCTTGGCTACGACTTTAGTGATGACTTATCACTTTACTCTTTTGCCAGTTATTCAAATCGTAAAGGTAACTCAGGCGGTTTCTATCGTCGTGCCAAAGACAACCGTAATTTGCCAAGCGTTTATCCAGATGGGTTTTTACCAAACATTGACACTGATGTTGACGACTATTCGTTTGCTATCGGTTTAAATGGGGTTAGTAATGATTGGACATGGGATATCAGCACTAATTATGGTCGCAATGATTTTGCCTTAGGTGTTAGCAATAGCATCAATACCTCTATGGGTGCTAACAGTCCGACAGAGTTTGATAATGGCGCATTAGTGTATGAACAATTCCTTGTTAACATGGATGCCAGCAATAGCTTTGACTTAGGCTTACCTGATGACGTGTTTGTTACCATTGGTACTGAATATCGCCATGAAAACTACCAAATCAAAGCCGGTGAACAAGCTTCGTATTTAACGGTACTTGATGCACAAGGCGTACCTGTTGCCGCCGGTGGTGCACAAGTTTTATCAGGTTTTTCACCGGATAGTGCAACTGATAAAAGCCGCCATAACATTGCTCTATTTGCTGAATTTGATACCTACCTCACTGAAAATTGGAATGCTGTGCTAGCAGGTCGATTTGAAGACTATAGTGACTTTGGCAGTACTTTTACAGCGAAACTTGCCAGCCGCTATAGCATTACTCCTTCATTATCGTTACGTGGTGCTATCAGTAGTGGTTTTAGAGCACCGTCTCTTGCACAAACGTCTTATAAATCAGTCAGCACTGTATTTGAAAATGGCGTACCTAGAGAAGTCGGATTATTTCCAAGTAGTGAGCCTGCTGCCAAAGCGCTTGGCGCAAAAGATTTAGACGCTGAAGAGTCTGTCAATATGACCGCTGGTTTTATCTTCACAGAAGGTAATTTTAGCTTCACGCTTGATGCTTATCGTATCGATATTGATGATCGCATTGTGCTTTCTGAAAACTTAGAAGGCCCTGCTGTTGAAGCTATTTTACAACAAGCCGCTGAGCTTAATACCCAAAGTGTGCGCTACTTTACCAATGCTATCGATTCGCGTACTCAAGGGGTAGATATTGTTGCCACCTATTTACTTGGTTTAGCTGACTATGGTGACTTACGCTTAAGTGCCGCTGTAAACTTTAACGATACAGAAGTTACTCATGTGAAAGACAATCCACCGGAACTGGAAGCGTTAGGTGATGAATATCAATACTTTGCACGACGTGAAATTTCTCGATTCGAAAAAGGCACACCAGCAGATAAATGGAACCTGTCTGCAACATGGGATTATGAAAATATTCAAACCACGCTTCGTGCAACACGCTATGGTGAAGTAGTTGATACCTCAAGTAGTGCTGAGGGTGATGAGCTTCTAAAAGCAAAGTGGCTCACCGATATTGAAGTAGCGTATCGTCCAACTGAGCAATGGAAACTTGCTTTAGGTGCTAATAATCTATTTGATCAGTACCCGCAAGATACGGTAAGTAATATTGGTTATAGTGATTTTAACCAAATTTTCACTTACAGCGGGTTCACGCCATATAGTTTAGATGGCCGCTTTGTTTATGCGAATGTAGCGTTTAGCTTTTAATTAAACAAATAACTACGGCCCATATAAATATGGGCCGTCTTATCGAGGGTGCATAGTTACAATCGCTACAAAGTTAAGGCTTTAGCTAATTGTTCATAGACTATTTTATGGTTACGATTTAAGTCACTCACTTTAACCGCTTTAAACCACTTAATGGCCTGCTGATTATCTTTTGCTTGCCAGCATATTTCTGCCAGCCTTAATGTATGCGAAGCTTTGGTAATATCATCGCTGCCATCGACCATATAACTTAACGAGTCAACATAATACTTAATGGCAAGGTCATACTGTCCGAGCAATTGATATGTACGCGCTAAATTCCCTTGTGCAACAATAATTTTGCCTTGATGCTGAGTTGGAAGTATCCAATCGAGTGCTTTTTTTCTACTATCTCTGGCATTTTCTAAATCGCCAAAAGCATGATAAATATTTGCTTTATTGGAATGTAATTCAAAATTAAAAATTGGGTCTTTACTCTTGCCAAACTTTCGTTCGGTTTCGAGTAGCATTTGAAAAGCGGATTCTTTATTACCAAAAACATACTGCAAATTGGCTAACTCAAGCATTCGCATTGGATCTGCAAACGCGTCGTACATCAACTGTATATCTGTAAGAGCCTTATTAGCATAGATTTCTGCAAGCTCATCATCCTCAGAGTAACGTAAGGCTTTGGCATAATAAAAGTAAACTTGGACTTTAAATACTTCAGGTAGATCATCTCGTTCTGCGAATGGCTCAACAATGATTTTTAAGGTTTCATAATCACTTTTATCGTAATAATAATCAAATAAGTAAGACTTGGCTTTGTACCACCGAGAAGAATCTAGCTCTGATTTCTCTATACGTTCATTAATATAAACTAAGCAGTCTTTCTCTGGCTGCTGTAAGCAGAATTGTTCGTGATCACTAAAGTGTTCAGACGCATTAGCTAGCGTAGAGAAAATAAAGATAAAAATAGCGACTATGAAGTGATTTTTTATCATAAAGTTTAAGTAAACGCTTAATGCTGTAAAGGATATACATAGATTAAAACATATTTGCATAAAATTATTAACAAATATTATACAAAAACAGATCGTTACGTACTAAGAGTGGGGATAATAAACTGGCTTAGGCAATTACAAAAATATTTTATAATTGCCTAAGCATTTGAAAGGTATATATACCTTTACTGATGGCGCTGAATAACTGGTCGCACAGCAGTATTTTTGTATGCTAAATTAAGCTGCTTTTTTCAGCGCTTTTTTAAGCTTACCTATTTTGGCTTTTTGTTTTGCGACTTTATCTTTACGAGCGCTGATTTCTTTTTTAATCGATTTTACTTCTTTACTGATTGCTTTAGCTGGTTTCTTTGACATTGAGTATTTCCTTTTTAATTATGTAGCTCGCTACTGCGAGAGTTGTACTTTATGATAAAAAAGAACCAGATGATACGCGCCAACCAGTTCTTCACTAAAGGTTCACACAACAGAAATAAAACTGAAATTAATCAAATACCTGTAAAAGTTATCATACTGCGTACACTAAAATACTAAAGTAGTAATAAACTACCTAACCCTAAGAAAGTGACAAAGCCAACGATATCGGTCACTGTTGTCAAGATTACTGAACCTGACAGTGCCGGGTCGATTTTCATTTTATCTAAAATCGAAGGGATCACCACGCCAGACAAAGAGGCTGCAATTAAATTAAGCAAAATAGCCACTGTAATAGTGATACTGAGCATCACATCACTAAACCAGAAATAGGTAAGCACACCAATTACCATAGCCCACACACAGCCATTTACAGCCCCTACCCTAAGCTCTTTTTTAAGTAACGCCTTACGGTTTGAGTCGGTTACCTGACCAAGCGCTAAACCGCGCACGATTACGGTAAGTGTTTGACTACCGGCAATACCGCCCATTGATGCAACTACCGGCATTAATACTGCCAATGCAACTACTTGCTCAATGGTTGCGCCAAATAAGCCAATAAACCAGGATGCTAAAAATGCGGTTGCTAAATTAATGCCTAACCAAATACCACGGTTTTTCGCACTTTTTCGTACGCTGGCAAATAGATCTTCGTCTTCGCGTAAACCACCCGCTTTTGCCGCTGCTTCATCGGTGACCTCTTGGCGTAATTCATAAGCTGAGGTAACTTTTAATCGCCCCAGTAACTTGTTATCGACATTGACAACGGGCATTGCCATTTTTTCACTGTGGATCACCACTTCCGCGGCTTCGTATAGGTCATCGTCAGCATGCAGTGAGGTGATATCGTGATCAGCAAAACTTAATAAGGTATCTGAATCCTTAGCTTTAAATAACGTGTTAACCGATACCTCACCAATTAGCGTGCCTTTGCGGCTTACTAAATAAATAACCTCGGTATATTGCGGTAAGCCTTTTTGCAGGATTTTTCGTGCGCCACCGACCGTAAGTTTGTCTGAAACCTTAAGTGAATCAAAATCAAGCCAGTGACCAAGTTGCTCTGGCAGATACTGCTGCGCTAATTCATATTGCTTGGTTTGTACTTCATCAAGTTGACGGCGAGCGTATTCAACAAAGCGCTCAGGGATCACTTCTTCAAGTTCAAGTAACTCAGCAACGCTTACTTCATCAAGTAATTTAAAACCGTCATCTTCATCGAGTGTTTGTAATAGCCAACGACAGCTATCGGCGCCTAAATTAATGAATATTTCGTGCTGGGTGTCTTCATCTAATAATTGCCAAATATCAATACGCTGATCTTTTGGTAAGGCTTCAAATAATAACGATAAATGTTCTGTCGAGAGTATTTCTTTGGCGTCAGCTAACAGCTTATTTTTACGTTCTGTGGTATCACATTGTAAAAGCTCGTCAATAAGCTGTGGGAGTTGATCAATCGGGTATTCAATCATGTTGAAGCCTTTGAATTTAACTACTTTGTGATTAGTTTACCTCAGCTTGAAAAAATAGTTTGAGAAATTTTGCGTGTATTCCCCACAACCTAATAGATTGTGGGGAATAACTTTTTATTTAAACCAGCCTTGCAGGCGCTCCATCAACAAGTAGTTAACTGGCACTAGCAACAAGGTAATAAAGGTCGCAAAAATAATTCCAAAACCAAGACTCACCGCCATCGGGATCAAAAATTGCGCTTGTGTTGCCTTCTCAAACAGTAGCGGCATTAAGCCTATAAAGGTCGTTAAGCTGGTTAACATCACAGGACGAAAACGTGATGCGCCCGCCATTTTTACCGCCTCCAGTAAATCCCCCCCTTCACTGCGTTTTTTATTAATAAAATCAACCAAAACGAGTGAATCGTTCACCACTACACCAATTAAGGCTAGCATGCCGAGTAAGCTCATAATGGTCAGTTCCATGCCCATGATCCAATGCCCTATTACCGCGCCTATCATGCCAAATGGGATCACACTCATAACGATCAATGGCTGCAAGTAGGATTTAAATGGGATTGCTAATAAGCCGTAGATAATAAAAAACACAAAAACCAATGCCCATGCAAGTGAACCAAATGACTCTCGCTGCTCTTTGGCTTCGCCTTCGAGTGAGTGACTTACACCAGGGTATTGCTGTACAAGCTCATCTAGGTAAATTTTTAAGTCAGCTTGGAGCACCGTCATATTGGTGTTTTCTTTTTCAATATCAGCGGTAACATTCAAAGTACGGTAGCGATCAATGCGATTTATCGACGAAGGACTTTGCCCTGGCACCAGCTTAGCTACATGCGATAAAGGCACAGTGCCGCCATCGGGTAGATTGATTAAAATATCTTTTAGATCCGCCACTGAGCGGCGCTCTTCGATTGGTAAACGCACCATTACTCGCACATCATCGCGGCCACGTTGAATACGCTGAGCTTGCGCTCCAAAAAATGAATTACGCACTTGTTGCGATACATCAACACGATTCAACCCCAGTGCTAGGCCTTGCTCTGTTAGCTCTATTTGTAGCTCTTCTTTGCCATCAGACATACTATCAGCAATATCAAATACCGTTGGGTATGTCGCTAACCGCGCTTTGACATGATCAGCCACTTCTTGCAATGTTGTCAGTGAGGTTGCCGTTAACTGTACGTCAATCGGATCGGAACTACGGCCAATTTCGGCTCTAAAAGTTAAGCTTTCAGCGCCAGGTATAATACCAATTAAATCGCGCCATTCGCTGGCAAGCTCGCGCGAGCCAATATCTGAGTCGCGGCTTTCAGCGGGTGTTATTTCAAAACGAACACTGCCAGAGTTAGACGCGCCACCGCGCCCGCCGGTAGTAGCAAGTATATTTAAAATAACACTTTCACCCGTCTCTTCATCGCGGTACTTATCTTGTAATTGGCGAGCTTTATCCGACATATCAATGACATATTTATTAGTCACTTCAAACGGCGTACCCGTTGGTAAGGTTAAGTTAACCCGCACTGTTTCACTTGGAATACGTGGGAAGAAAATAAACTTAGTCCAGCCACTGGTGATCATAGTTAAAATGATCAAGAAAATACCAACAAACAAACTCACCGTTGCAAGTTTATGGCGTAAAGCGAGGTTTAAAATGGGCTGATAGTATTTTAAGATTGCATGCTCAAAACCATCGGCAAAACGTTGTTGGAACTTATCAAATTTTGAGGGCTCGCCTTTTTGATGACGTAATTTTATGTATTTTAAATGCGCGGGTAACACGAACTTAGACTCAATTAACGAGAATAATAGCACGGGGATCACCACCACTGGAATTTGCGCAAATAACGCGCCACGGCCACCTTCAATAAACGCCAAAGGTAAAAAGGCCGCAACTGTCGTTAATACGCCAAACGTTACCGGCGTTGCCACTTCTTGAGTACCGCGAATAGCCGCTTGTTCACCTGATTCCGCCGTTTTTAAATGGGTATAAACATTTTCACCAGTAACAATGGCATCATCAACAACAATTCCCAGAACTAAAATAAAACCAAATAAACTCATAATGTTCAGTGTTACACCAAACAATGGCATGGCTAAAAAAGCGCCCATAAACGATACTGGAATACCAATGAACACCCAGAATGCGATGGCCGGTCGTAAAAATAACGTCAGTAAAGCCAACACTAAAATGCCGCCTTGTAAGGCATTAGTGGTAAGCGTGGCAATACGACTTTTAACCAGTTCTGAATCATCATCCCAGTAACTCAGCTCAAACCCCATCGGCAGATTTGTTTGCTGGTTTTCAATGAACTCTTTTACTTCATCTGCCACAGTAATAGCGCTTTGCGGGCCAATTCGGTATACGTCAATAAACGCAGCTTGCTTACCGTTAAAGCGGGTACGCACTGGCGTTTCTTCAAAGTCATCGCTGATTTTAGCAATATCGCCTAAACGAATAATAGTGCCATCGCTTTGATGCTTTACCACTACTTGGGCAAATTCGTCTTTGCGATAAGCTTGCCCTTTAGAGCGAATGAGTACGTCGCCGCCTTCGGTTTTTAAATTCCCTGCGGAGATGTCAGAGCTAGAATTGCTAATGGCCCGCGAAATATCACTTAAACTTAAACTATATTGGCGTAACGTATCTTGGCTGACTTCAATGGCTAACTCGTAATCGCGCACGCCACTTAACTCAACCTGCGTAACACTTGGTAAACGCAGTAATTGGTCTCGAACTTGTTCGGCGTATTCACGGGTTTCTTTTTCACCATAATCACTAGCAACGGTGACCGCGATGACTTCACGCTTGCGCTCTGCAAGGGCTACAACGGGCTTTTCGGCATCAACAGGAAAGGTATTGATCGCATCGACCCGGCTTTTTATATCAGCTAATAACTCTCGCGGATCATAGCCACTTTCAACTTCAATACTAACCGAGGCGGAGCCTTCAGAGGAGCGACTTGAGATCTGTTTGATCCCTTCTAAATCTTGCACTGATTCTTCAATACGGATGGTCACCCCTTGCTCCACATCTTCAGGTGTTGAGCCACGTAATGATACGCTAACGCTAATGCGATCGGTTTCAAATGAAGGAAATACTTCAAGCGGTATTTGCGTGGTTAAACTAAATAAACCCGCAAATACAATGCTGATCAGCAATAAATTAGCTGCAACATGATTTTTGGTAAACCAAGCTATCATGGTTTATCTCCTTGCGATCTTGCTGCACGGCGTTTTTCAACTAACTGCTCAACAGTAATACCTTGTTTTTTAGCCATCTCTTCGAGCTGCTCACGACTTGGGCGCTGTTTTTTCACAGGTTCTGTCGAGGTTGCAGGTTCACCCATTACTTTAACTCGCGTACCTGAGCTCACCTGACCAAGCGGTGTGAGTACCAACTGTTCACCAGCCGTTAAACCACTGGCAATAATTCCTTGCGTCGCGTTTTGCCATGCTAAGCGAATCTCTTTACGCTTAAGTACGCCTTGCTCAACAACATACACATAGCTGCCTTGATAAATGGTGCTGTTAGGAATAACCAATACATCGTTTACCTGTTTGCCGCTGATCTGCGCTTTAATATATTGCCCTATCTTAATTGGATATTGGTTTTGCGCCGTTGCTTTGTATGGATCATTAATTTGTGCCACCACGTACAGTTGTTGGGCGCTTTCATCAATAGCTCCTTCGGTACGCGAAATTTGCCCAAGCCAACTTTGCTTGCCGACTAAGTCTGAAGTGAAATGCACCGCAGATCCGAGTGCATTTTTTTTCCCATCACGATATTGCTCTGGTAAGTTTATAAATGGCAAATCTTTATTTTTGATTGGCAGACGAATTTCCACACTATCAATGGCATAAATCGTTGCAAGCTGAGTATTATTAGACACTACTTGGCCTAGATCAACACTGCGACTGAGTACACGACCGGCATAAGGAGCTGTAATTTTAGTACGCTCTAAATCAAGTTCAGCTTTTTCAAGTTGCGCTTGAGCTGACAACACTTGTGCTTGCGCTGCAGCTAATTGTGGTTCGCGCAACACTAAGTTACTCGCTTGTGCACCATTACCTAAACGCTGCCAGTCAACCAAAGCTTGACGTCCACGCGCTTGCTCTTCTTGTAAGCCCTGTTGCGCAGTTAATAAGTTTGCTTGTGCGGCTTTTACTTCAGCGCGGTGATCCCTATCATCAAGTTGCAGTAACACATCCCCTTTTTCAAAAAAGCCCCCTTCGCGAAACTGCTCACTAACCGCAATGATTTGCCCCGATGCTTGAGCAACTAAGCCACTTTGCGTGCGTGGTTTTACGGTGCCAAAACTATCAATCATCACTTGGTATGATTGCGGTGTTAGTAACTGCACTGCCACACTAATTTGTGCTTTAGGTGGCGCTGCAAAACGATTAGCTTGCGGCGGGTTACCTTGAATAAACATAACGATTGCTGCGGTTGCTGCAATCACTACGGCTGGGATCAATATTTTTCTGGTTTTTAAGTTCATAGTTATTGCTCTGTTGATGCGTTGGTTGGCTGTGAAAAATCGCCACCAAGGGCAATATGAAGATTTATACGGTTAATAATAAGTTGGTTTTTAATTTCGATGACAGAGCTTTGTGCATCAAAAGAGCGGTCTTGTGCATCTAATACGGTGGTGTAAGTGACTAAACCACTTTGATATTGCTCAAATGATAATTGCTCTGCTGCAATAGCATTTTCTTGCGCTTTAAGCGTAGCCTGGTAGCGTTGCTGCAATGATTGCTCTTGCGAAATAGCTTGTTCAACATCGTTAAAAGCATCATACAAACTCGCTAAATAGTTTTGCTCTTGGCTAAGTACTGCTAATCGTGCAGCTTCCTCGTTTGCTTTTAGCCTACCGGCATCAAACAGTGGCATAGAAATGCTACCAACCAACGACCATGCCAGGCTTGACGGAGAAAACAAGTCGCTTACTCGGTCTGTGCTATCACCTAACGTTGCTGATAAATCTAAGCTGGGAAAACGTTGTTTATGGGCATAGGCCAAATTAGCATCGGTACTTAACAGTTGATACCAACTGGCCATTAAACTTGGTTTACGGGTGATCAATTCTGACGGTAAACCTAATGGAATAGGCTTATCTAATAATGGGAGCTCGGCCTCGACAGTTAAGGCGCCTTTGGGATAATCTCCAGTTAGCCGTTCAAGTGTTCGAATAGCTTGATTTAATGTCGCTTTTTGCCCGGCAATTCGCGAGCGTTCAGTATTTAGTTCATTACGCGTTAAATACACATCTAACGCAGCATTTAAACCTTGGCGATAACCCGATTCAATAATTGCCAAATTTTGCTCAGCGTTTTTTTCACGCTGTTGATACAGTGCCAATAGCTTTTGCGCACTGATGACATTAAACCAGCCGCTGACTACATCGCCTACTAAGCGCTGTTTACTTTGCTCAAAATTGGCTTGCTCTGCTAAAAATTCAAGGTTAGCTTGACGCTGCGCATCAGATAACTTACCCCATAGATCAATTTCGTAGCTGAGGGTTAAATTTGCCGAACTGGCATTATTGTAACTAACTGGGCGATTATCTTTGCTGCGATTCGTCCGCGAAGATAAATCCAAGCTCGGCCACAACGCGGCGCCTGTGGCAATTAGCTGCTGCTGTTTAATAGCAACATCATAACCGGACTGCAAAATTTGCTGGTTATTTGCTAATGCCTGTTCAACTAGAAAAAAAACTTGTGGGTTTTCTAGCTGCTGCAGCCAATTATCTTCAACCTTTAATGCAGACGTAGTCGCTTGTTGCCAAAGCTCTGGGGTATTTGCGATATCTTGCGCACGTTCAGTAGGATTGAGCTGATTGCTGCATGCACTGAGCAGCAACACACTCACCGCCACTAAACTCGGCTTAAGTTGCCAAATCATATAAAAACCTGAATTACTGCTATTTATGAGTGTAATTCAAGCACCAGTGCAGCAATAGCTCAACTGACTTTACATAACATTACACATGCTTAAAGGAAACAGCGGTGAAGCGCAGGTTTTGTGGGATTAAAGGTTTAGTAAATCCTCTTTTGCTCTTTGTTTAGCTTCGTCGCTACTACTTGCTACATATAACGCAAAGTCATGCTGCTCAGCTAAGCTATCAGCACGATACGCTCCTAAATTTACAAAGTATAACTGCT